>CAHJXE010000163.1 GCA_903644085.1 Hyphomicrobiales bacterium | reverse complement strand
AAAGGCGACGGGAACGAGATGCCTTCGGCCGCCGCGATCAGCTTCGCGGTATCGGTCGAGTTCGCCTTGGCGAGCACCGCGGCGGCGGACTTGATCAGCGTGTACCCCACGAGCGAGCCGAGACGGGGATAGTCGTTGAACTTCGCCTGGTAGGCCTTCAGGAACGCGTCGTGCTCGGGCGTGTGGATCATGTTCCAGGGATATCCGGTCACGATCCAGCCCTCCGGCGTCTCGTCCTTCAGCGGGTCGAGGTACTCGGGCTCGCCCGTCAGGAACGACACGACCGAACGGTCCTTGAAGAGGCCGCGCGAGTTGCCCTCGCGCACGAACTTCACGAGGTCCGGCCCGAAGGTCACGTTGAGGATGGCTTCGGGCTTGGTGGCGGCGAGCGCCTGCACGATGGGCCCGGCGTCGATCTTGCCCTGGGGCGGCCATTGCTCGCCGACCCACTCGATGTCGGGGCGCTTGGCCGAGAGGATCTGCCGGAAGACCGCGACGGCGGACTGGCCGTACTCGTAGTTCGGCGCGACCGTCGCCCACTTCTTGGCGGGGAGCTTCGCGGCCTCCTCGGCCAGCATCGCGGCCTGCATGTAATTGGAGGGCCGCAGGCGGAAGGTGTTCTTGTTGCCACCCGACCACACCATCGCGTCCGTCAAGGGCTCGCCCGCGAAGTAGAAGACGTTCTTCTGCTTGGCGAAGTCGGCGAGCGCGAGGCCCACGTTCGAGAAGAAGCCGCCCGCCAGCATGGCGACCTCGTCGCGCGAGACGAGCTCGTTCGCGGCGGTCAGAGCGTCGGCGGGCTTGCCGCCGTCATCCTTCGAGATGACAACGAGCTTCTTGCCGTTGATGCCGCCGGCCGCGTTGACCTCGTCCACCGCGAGCTGCCATCCCTTGCGGTAGGGCTCGGTGAAGGCGGGCAGCGCCGAATAGCTATTGATCTCGCCGATCTTCACCTCGCCTGTCAGCGCTTTCTGCGCGAAGGCGGCGGGCGCGGCCGCGATCCCGAGGCCCAGCGCGAGGGCCCCCAAAACGATACGTCGTGACATCATCACTCTCCTTCCGGTTGCCGCAACTCACGATCGGGCGTCGCGTCAGCGAAGCCCGTCCTCACCCTTGATGTCCGCCGCCTCGAGCCCGCCGACGCGGGGCAACGGACGGCCGGCGCTCGTCACCGCGACCGCCACCATGATCTCGTCGGCCCGCGGCGCGTCCACGATGCGGACCTCCATGCCATCGAAATGGCTGCGCACGAAGGCCGCGTCCTTGTGCCCGAGCGGGATGTCGAGCGCGACGCCCGGCCCGCCGCGCTTCTTGGAGGACGGGATCAGCGCCGCGCCCCCTCCGAGCACCCGGCGCACCGGCGCGCCGAGCTTGGGATGCAGGATCGCGGCCGCGTGTTCCAGCTCGCCGTTCTCGCCGACCGCCGCCGCCTTGCCGTAGCTCTGGACTTGCGATCCCGGGATGCCCAGCGCCGCGACCGCCGCCTCCGTGAGGATCAGGCCCAGTTCCTCGCCGATGGCGATCAGCGGGTCGAGATCCGCGACGTATCGCCCCGCGAACGGGTTCGCGATGACCGCGATCGCGGCGGCGCGTCGGGTCGGCGGGTCGACCGGCCGGCCCATCTCGCTGCGGGTCTCCTCGAGCGTCGTGACGAGCTTGCGGATCTCGACCGTCATCGGAACGCCCCCAGAGGATGTTCGACGAAGGCCGCGCGACGCGACTCGCGATCCGATCCGGACGCGACTTTAGGCAGATGTGGGACGAACCCGAGGATCGTCGGCCCTTTGGGGTTGTTCGGACCGCACGCGGACAGCAAACCCGCTTCCGTTCCGGCGACCCTCGTGCGACCCTGAAGGTTCAGCGCCGCACCGACGATCAGCCCGCGCCGGGCGAGGTCGTGGGCCGCCGCGACCCCGCGCGCCAGCGCGAGGTCGATCTCCGGGGTCGCGAGCGGACCGACGTCGCGCGTGACCAGCCTGTCGCCCAGATCCGAGTCCGCCTGGACGGTGCGGGCCGGCGCGCGGCTGATCGCCCGGTGGCTGGGCAGGTCGACGGCGTTCGCCACGATCGACGCGGCAGCGTCGGCCGCTGCGGCCGAATCCGCCAGGATCGTGACCGCATCCGCGATCCCGAGAGAGAATGAGCGGCCCCGCCATCCGCTGGTCGCGATGCCGCGTACCGTGTCGCCGGCCCGGATCGTCGTCGTGCCGAAGAGTCCCGGCCGGTCAGGCCGGTCGATCAGGCCGATCCGGAACTCGGCGCCCGGCGCGAGATGGAGCGCGATGTCGCCGCCATTGTTCACGTAGGCACGCGCGAGCGGCGCGGCCGCCAGCATTGCGGCCAGCACCTCCTCGGCGACCGAGCCCGCGACCGCCGCCATCGGGGTGATGAACGTCTCCGCCGCGAAAGGCGCGACCGCCTCCGCCATGCACCGGGCCACCCTGCCTTCCGGGCGCGCCCCGTCCGGACGTAGGGGGCTGCGCAGCAGGCTCAGCTCGCCGCAGAGCTCGTCCAGGACCGTGGCGAAGCGACGCCCGGCCGCGTCGTAGGCGGCGAGACGCGTCGCGGGATCGCCCGTCGCCTCGACAACGAGGTCGATCGGCCCGTGCTGCATGTGCAGGCGGCGGCCGTCCGGTAGGATGCGGATCTGCGGAGGCACGCGCATGCCGATCACGCGTGCAACCGACGCGCGGCGTCGTGCGCCAGCGGCCAGGGGTTGTCGCTCATCTGCGGCACCTGCCGGCGATGGTCGCCCGCGTTGCGGAACTCGGAGAGCGGCCGGACCTGATCCATGTGGCCGCCGAGCGCCGCGTAATCGGACAAGCGCAGCGTGAACTCGATCGGCGCGACGAGCGCGGGGGTCGGCACGTACCCGAAGGCGCCCTGGGGCACGCGCGACACGTCCACCATGAAGGTGATGCCGCCGCCCGGCCACACGTAGACCGGCGCGCCCCCGCAGGTCACGACGGTCAGCGAATCCTTGACCGAGCGGGTCAGGCGGACCGGGTTCTCGGTGACGCCGGAGCGCAGCGAGCCGCCCGCGCCCCCCATGAAGAGCACGGTCGCGAGCGCCGGCTCGCAATTTTCGCGGATCAGTTCCACGGAATAACGAAGGTCCGCCGGCAACTCCTGCTCGACCGGCCGCAGCGCCTCGTCCAGCACGTAGTAGGCGTGGTGCTCGCCGGTCGTGGAGGTGAACAGCATGCTCAGTCCCGGCCGGGCGGTCTTGGGGTCGAACGCCCCGATGATGGCCAGCGGGTCCTGTATGTTGGTGCCGCCCCAGCCGGTCCCCGGCTCGGCGACCTGGAAGTAGCGGCCGGGCGTCGAGCGCCGCCCGACGATCTTGATGCCGGTCTCCGGGATGCCGAGCAGCTTGCCCGCCTGGTGTTCCGAGAGGACGCCCGTGATGTGGTCGTCCACCACCACCACCTCGTCGACCTTGCCCTCCCACTGCTTGGCGAACATGCCGATGGTGGCCGAGCCGCAGCCGACGCGCATGCGCTCCTCGGGCACGCCGTTGACGACCGGCGGTCGCCCGGCCTGGACGATCAGCGTGACGCCGTCGTCGACGGTGAGCTCGACCGCGCCGCCGTTGCAGAGCTCCATCATGGCATCGCAGGTCGCCCGGCCCTCCTTCTTGGAGCCGCCGGTGAGGTGGTGCACGCCGCCGAGCGACAGCATCTGCGAGCCGTACTCGCCCGTCGAGACGTGGCCGACCGGCTCGCCCTTCACCCGCACGAGCGAGCGCTCGGGGCCGACATGGCGGTCGGTGTCGATCTTCACCTTCACGCCGCAATAGCTGAAGATGCCCTCCGTCACGACGGTCACCATGTCGAGCCCGTCGATCTCGGAGGATACGATGAAGGGCGCGGGCTTGTAGTCCGGATAGGTCGTGCCGGCCCCGATCGCGGTCACGAAGGCCTGCGGCTCGCCCACGATGTTGCCGTCCCAGTCCATCGCGCTCGCGTTGAACGGCACGACGGTGCCGCCGCCCGCCACCGCGTGCTGGAGCACGACATGTGGGTCGACCCGGATCAGCTCGCCGTCACGGTTGGCGTAGCGGTCGCACGCCCCCGACGCACCCGGCCGGATGAAGCACATCACCGGGCAGGCGTCGCACCGGATCTTGTCGTCGACCCGGACCGGGCCTGGATCTTGCGGCATCGTGACCCTCGCCCGGGGATCGGGCATGGCCGGGCACGCCCGGCTTTTCATTGGTGTACGAACAAAATTGCTCGCGCGATCGCGTTGAAGTCAAGCGGCATCTTGGGCCAGATTGGAATCTGCCTTAACTAAGCGCATGTGCCCGCTCGTTCACCAGCGCCTGCGGTCACAAAGGTCGCGACGCGACGTTCAGGGCTCGCCAAGCCGTCTTGCGGCACGTCAGGCCGGCGACGTAAACCTTCGTCAACTATGTTTGTACACGAACAGAGTCGGTAGCGCGGGAGCAGGTTCGGGTCGTGTTGGGACGAAGCGGTCCGGTCCAGCTCTCCGTCAACGGCGTCGCGCACACGCTCGACGTGCCGCGCGACACCGCGCTCCTCTACGTGCTGCGCAACGATCTCGGGCTGAACGGCCCGAAATTCGGCTGCGGGCTCGGCGAGTGCGGCGCCTGCACGGTGATCCTGGACGGGGTCGCGGCGCGCTCCTGCGTGGTCCCGGCCGGCATCGCGGAGGGGCGGGAGATCATGACGCTCGAAGGGCTGGGCGCGCCCGGCCGGCCCCACCCCGTGCAGCAGGCCTTCATCGACGAGCAGGCCGCCCAATGCGGCTACTGCCTCAACGGGATGATCATGACCGCGACCGCGCTCCTCGACCGGCATCCGGACCCGAGCGAGGCCGAGATCCGCGCCGAGCTGCGCTACAACCTGTGCCGCTGCGGCACGCATGTCGAGATCCTGCGCGCCGTCCTGCGCGCGGCCGGGCGGCCCGTCGCAGTCTTGAACGACGATGTGCCCCACACCCCTCATGCTGAGGTGCCGGCGCCAGCCGGCCTCGAACCACGCATAGACGGTACGAACTGGAGACCTCCTTCGAGGCCTGCTTCGCAAGCACCTCAGGATGAGGTCGCGGGTCGCGAAGGTGGGCAGCGAGTGGGCGTCGTCGAGGCATGAGCGCGGCCCCGACCCGCGCCGATTATCTGGAGCGCGACGGCACGCTCCTCGTGGTGCGCCAGGGCGGCCCGCAGCACGTCACCGAAGAGCCGGCCGCGGCCTCGCCCGAGCCCGGCGACCACGCGCTCGAGTTCTTCGTCGCGGTGCACGACGACGGCGCGGTCACCGCCTTCAACGGCCATGTCGACCTCGGGACCGGTATCCGGACCGCCCTCGCGCAGATCGTCGCCGAGGAGCTCGACGTCGCGCTCGAGCGCGTCACCATGGTGCTCGGCCACACGGCGCTGGCGCCGAACCAAGGCGCCACCATCGCGAGCGAGACGCTCCAGATCACGGCCGTGCCGCTCAGGGCCGCGGCCGCGACCGCGCGCCATTGGCTCGTGGCGCGTGCCGCCGAGCAGCTCGACTGCGCGCCCGCCGACCTCGCGGTCGAGGACGGGATCGTGCATCTCGCGCACGGCAACCGCCATGTCGGCTACGGCGAGCTGGTGGCGGGCCGGCACGAGCGCATCCTCCTCGACGAGGACGCGCCGGTGAAGCCGGTCGCGGCGTACCGGGTCGTCGGCCGGGCCGTCCAGCGGGTGGACATCCCCGCCAAGGCGTCGGGCGAGTTCGTCTACGTGCACGACGTGCGCGTGCCCGGCATGCTGCACGGCCGCGTCGTGCGCCCGCCCTATGGCGGCGTCGATGTCGGCGACTTCATCGGCCACTCGCTCCTGTCGGTCGACGAGAGCTCGGTCGCGGACGTGCCGGGGCTGGTCGCCGTCGTGGTGATCCGCGATTTCGTGGGGGTCGTGGCGGAGCGCGAGGAGCACGCGGTGCGGGCGGCGGAGCGGCTCGCGGTGACGTGGCGGCGGCCGCCCGACCTGCCGGATCTCAACAACCCCGAGAGGGCGATCCGGGCGAACCCCGCGACCTCGCGCGTCCTGCTCGACCGGGGCGAGGTCGACGCGGCGCTCGACGGGGCCGCGACCCGGCTCGACCGCACCTATCTGTGGCCCTACCAGATGCACGCCGCGATCGGCCCCTCCTGCTCGGTCGCGGATTGGCGGCCGGACGGGGTGACGATCTGGTCTGGCACGCAGAACCCGCACATGCTGCGCACGGACCTCGCGCGCCTCCTCGACCTGCCCGAGGAGCGCATCGAGATCGTCCGGCACGAGGCGGCGGGCTGCTACGGGCGCAACTGCGCGGACGATGTCGGGGCGGACGCGGCGCTCCTGTCGCGCGCGGTCGGGCGCCCGGTCCGCGTGCAGCTCTCGCGCGAGCAGGAGCATGCCTGGGAGCCCAAGGGCACCGCCCAGGTGATGGACGTCGCGGGCGGGCTCGACCCCGAGGGCGGCGTCGCGGCCTACGATTACGCGAGCCGCTATCCCTCGAACGGCGCGCCGACGCTGGCGCTGCTGCTGACCGGCACGATCCCGCCCGTGCCGCAGGTCTTCGAGATGGGCGACCGCACCGCCATCCCGCCCTACGCCTTTCCGGCGATCCGCGTCACGATCCACGACATGGCGCCGATCGCGCGCGCGTCCTGGCTGCGCGGCGTCTCGTCCCTGCCGAACACCTTCGCGCACGAGAGCTGGATCGACGAATGTGCCACGCAGGCGGGGGTCGACCCGATCGCCTACCGGCTGCGCTACCTGCACGAGCCGCGCGCGGTCGACCTCGTCCACACGGTGGCGGAGCGCGCCGGCTGGGTCCCGCATACGGGGCCCATGACGCATGGCCGCGAGGGCGACGTGCTCTACGGGCGCGGTTTCGCCTACGCGCTCTACGTCCACTCGAAGTTCCCGGGCTTCGGGGCCGCGTGGTCCGCCTGGGTGGCGGATGTCGCGGTGAACAGCCGCACGGGCGAGGTCGCGGTCACGAAGGTCACGGTCGGCCAGGATAGCGGGCTGATGATCAACCCGGCCGGGGTGCGCCACCAGATCCACGGCAACGTCATCCAGTCGACGAGCCGCGCGCTGAAGGAGCAGGTCCATTTCGACGCGGTCTCGGTGACGAGCCGCGAATGGGGCGCCTACCCGATCATCGCGTTCCCGGAGGTGCCGGCGATCGACGTCGTGCTCGTGCCGCGCCCGAGCGAACCGCCGCTGGGCGGGGGCGAATCCGCCTCCGTGCCGAGCGCGGCCGCGATCGCGAACGCGATCTTCGACGCGACGGGCGTGCGCTTCCGCGAGGCCCCGTTCACGCCGGAGCGCATCCGGGCCGCGCTGAACCCACCGGCCGCACCTCCTCCCGTGCCGAAGACGCGCTGGTTTAGCCGGATCGGGGCCGCGCTGGCCGGCGCGCTCGCGATGGCCGCGACGATCGTGCCCTGGCGGGCCGCGCAGGCGC
>CAHJXE010000162.1 GCA_903644085.1 Hyphomicrobiales bacterium | reverse complement strand
GGCCAGACCAGGGTCTGGAGCGGGTCGCTGGCCGAGGGCGTCCGGAGATCCTGGAAGGTCATGGCCTGCCAGCCCGCGCCCTGATCCTGCGCGAGGATGGGACCGGATAGGCAAAAGCCGGCCAGAACCGAGATCAGGACGGTCGCGCGCATCGAAGTTTCCTCATGCTGATCATTGGGGAGGCGGAACCTGACCCGGCTCGCCATCGGGACCTCGCGAGGCGCCACGACGCGGCACGCGGTGGCGGGTCCAAAGCCATGCCGTGGCCGGGCCGTGGCACCGTGCTCATCGCGGTGCGAGCGGGACATCGTGCGAGCAGCCTTCGATCGGCTGATGGTCGACCACGAGGCCGAGCTTCACGATCCGGGCGGCAGGGTCGTAGGACGCGTAGGCGGCGGCGCGGGTCGGGTCGGGCGCCTCGCCCGTCGCTCCCGGGCCGAGCTCGAGGAAGCAGGCCTGGCCGCCGTCGAGCGTCGTGACGCTCACGCCCTCGTAGATCGCGAGCCGCATCGGGCAGAGCTTCACGCTTGCGCCCGCGTCCGCCCGGACCTCCTTCAGGGTGCACCCGGTCGCGGTGTTCAGGATGCTGAGGACGACGGACTTCGCGCTGCTCCAGATCACGTAATGCGCCTCGGTCGCGGGCGCGTTCGAGGCTCGGAAGCGCGTGTCGCCGCGGGCGAGGTAGACCCGGTTGTTCTCCTCGAGCGCGTCGCGCCAGATGTCGGCATAGGTTAGCGCCGAGCCTGAAGGCTGCCTCAGGTCCGCGTAGGCGAGCGGTCGCCAAGCCCTCGGGTCGGGCGTGAGCTCCTGCGCGGCGACGCCTCCGATCCCTGCGATCAGGGCCGCTGCCGATAGGATCGAGGCGATCGGCGGGCCGCCGAGCAGGACGCCGCTCGTGGGCCTCCTCTCTCTCGCCGCCGCGAACTTCCAGCGTGAGAACCGCATCCCGCTACTCGTACCGGTCCCGGCCGGGCAGCCATCCCCAAGGATCCGACGGCGACCGCTCACGCCCGATCCACGGGGCGGGCGAGCGCGGCGGATCGACCGGCTGCATCCCCCAGGCATGCTGCCGGTAGGTGAAGTTCACGGGTCGGCGGCCGATGGTGCGGCCGTCGGGGTCGAGGAAGTCCGTCGCGCACAGGACCGCGACGCCGCGAGACCTCGAGACACGCGCCGTCTGCGGATCGAGGGCGCCGGGCCGGCACCCGAACAGCCGGACGGAGGACGCGTGCAGGTCCGGCGGACCGAGCGCGACGTAGCGCTGGTAGGCGGCGTTGGCCTCGGGCTGCGTCGGATAGGCGACGCGCTCGGTCAGGACCGGCGCGAACGTCGAGCGGTCCGGCGCGTATTCGAGCCGTCCCGGTACGACGCGCGTCGGCACGTAAAGCGCGTCGGTAGCGGGCGGCTGCGGCGCGACCGTCACGATGGTCGGGGCCGGCGAAGCGCAGCCCGCCAGCACAAGCACGACCAGCGACAACGGGCACCGGGCGTCGCGGGCCATCATCGTGCGGGCTCCCGGCCGGCGAGAGCGCCCGGGGCAATGCCGGCGCGGTACTCCCACGGCATCTGGAAGGTGCTGGCCCAGAGCCCCCGATAGGCCTTGCGGGCCTCGCGCTCGGCTATGCCGTAGGCCCGGATCGCTTGATCGGACCCGCTCGACGGCAGCGTGACCGCGGCCCCGTCCCGGATCATGCCGGCCGCGAGATCTGGATGGGACGCGGAGGCGCAGCGGGCGAGGTGCTCGCCCTCCTCTTCCCGGACCGTTGCGCAGGAGAGCCAGCGGTTCAGCGTCGCGGTGACGAGCCACGCCGTCGCGACCGCGCCACAGGGCCAGGGCTGGCGACCGAGCCGGGCCGTCTGGCCGGGCGCACAGGTGTCGATGCCGTAGAGGCGATAGATCGCCCCGGTCTCGACGTCGCGGAACCGGCGGCCGTCCAGCACCTCGACACGCAGCGGCGGCGACTGGGCCGGGCCGACGGGGCGATAGATGCCGGCCGGCCCGGGTCCCGTGGACTGGGCGGCAGCCGGGCTCGCGCTCGGGATCGAGGCCAGGAGCGCGAGGAGCGCCTTGCCCGCGTCAGCCCTCGGCATCGTCGCGCATGCCGAGATCGAGCTTGTGGAAGACGTTCGCCACGACATCGGTCGTGTAGACCGTCTCGCCGTCGCGCTTGTAGCTGCCGTCGGCGACGCGGCATTCGGCGTAGACGGCGTCGCCGCGCGCGACGTTCGCCACCGCCCAGG
Organism: Hyphomicrobiales bacterium; assembly: GCA_903644085.1. Lineage (GTDB taxonomy): Bacteria > Pseudomonadota > Alphaproteobacteria > Rhizobiales > Beijerinckiaceae > Enterovirga. The sequence continues at coordinate 5,215 of CAHJXE010000162.1, read as the reverse complement.
CGGCGACTCGCTCGTTCAGGAGGCTGACCGTGACCCAGTCGGTCTCGTCCTGGCGCTTCCCGTCGCGATCGGTCCAGGAGCGGTCCGTCGCGACGTTGACCTTCGCGGTCCGGCCGAACGCCTTCGGGGCCTGGCCGACCCGGCCGCGCAGGATGAACAGGTTCGTCGTTCTCACGGCTGCGTTCCCGCTGATGAAGCTGAGGGGCTGGTCGCGCTGACGCTCTTCCCGCCGGCGGCCTGACCTCCGGTGCGCAGCGCGCGGGCGATGATGGCGTTGGGCTCGGGGACATCGGCGAAGGCCCAGAGGCCCGCCCGGGCGCGCTCGGCGACCTGCTGCGCCGAGAGGTACGGCGCGTGGACGGGACGGCCCTCCGGGGTGAGCGCCGCGAAGGCGAAGCCGGACGCGATCAACGCAGTCCCGAGGTCGATGCGCGAGCCGGCGCCGGCACCGCCGGACGGCTGGGCGATGCAGAACACGAAGACGGTTCGGGATGACGCGATTTCGGCGGCGGCGTAGCAATGCGGCCGGAGATCCCGGGTGAGGGCGACCAGCATGGCGAGCGAGGCCTCGCCGCAATCTCTGGGCACGCCATGGGCGTTGGTGAAGGTCGTCCCGCGAAGGCAGGACTGGACGCCGTAGAGCCGGTAGGTGGTGCCCCGGTCCGTCCAGCTGTCGCCGGTCTGGTAGGATGCCGAGGTCGGCACCGGGAACCATCCCGATGCCGTCTGGCCCGATGCCGCGGAGGTCGCGGCGAGCAGCGTCGAGAGGGCGGCGACGGCGGCCCGCATGTCAGTTCCGCCCCGCCGTGACGTCGAGCGACGAAGCCGCCTCCGGTGCGCCGGCCGTAGACGGCGCAGAAGGCGAGGCCGCCTGGCCCTCGAGGCACACCGGCCATGCACCGCCACGTCCGACCTGCCGGATGAGCTGCTGCATCACGGGCACGCAATAGGGAATGCCCGCCCATCCGGGCGCGGTTGCGGCGGCGCAGAGCAGGACCTTGCAGCCGAAAGACGCGTCCTGCGCGTGTGCGTTCGATCCGCCCGCAAGGGTGGACACGAAGGCGACCGCCGCCGCGGCTCGCGCGAGGCTGGGGCGGAATGACGGTCGCGCCGATGATTGTTGGTTGACGTCGGGCATGGCACCGCTATACCGACATTCATTGTACTGTATGTCAATAAGAATGGCCGGGGGTTGCGTGACGCGAAGCGGACGAGTGATCGTGGCGAGCCTGTTGGCCGTGCCGATCGCCATGGCGGCGCAGGTCGCCGCAGGACAGGGTGCAGTCACGCAGGGCGGCCGGGCCGAGACGGCCGTGCTCGCCGGCCCGTCCAGCCGTGTGGCATCGGTCCAGCCGCGCATCAGCTCTCAGCCTGTCGCGCGGGCGTCGCGCTCACCCTGTCCCGAGGTCGCGGCGCTCCCGGCCGAGGCCGCGCGGGCGCTGGTCGCGCGCGTCGCGACCGAGGAGGGGTTCTTCCCCGACTTCGTCACGTCGGTCGCCAAGGTCGAGAGCCGCTACGTCTCGACCGCCCTGTCCGACAAGGGCGCCTACGGCCTCATGCAGCTGATGCCCGACACCGCGAGACGCTACGAGGTCGACCTCTGCGATCCCGAGGGCAACGTGCGGGGCGGGATCCGGCTGCTGCGGGTGCTGCACGCGCGCTACCGCAATCCGCTCTTCATCCTGGCCGCCTACAACGCCGGCGAGGACGTGGTCCGCAAGACGCGCGGCGTGCCGCCGTTCCCCGAGACCGTGCGCTTCGTCGCCGACGTCCTGAACGACTTCTACGCCTGGCCCGACACGGCCGGCGGCGCGAAGCCGCCCGCAATGGTCGCGGCCGCCGCGACGCCCGGAATCGTTGAGCTCGACGGCGCTGTGCCGCCGACACCGCCAGTTGCCGCCCCCAACCTACCGAACATCAAGGCCGCAGCCCCGCGCTGGGACGGCGGCTTCGTCATGCATGTCGAGTGAGAGGATGAGAGAGATGCCGAACGAAACCCGCCGCGTGCTGCCGATCGCAGCCGCCCTCCTGGTCGTGGGAACGAGTGCCGCTCTCGCCCAGGCCGGCGGCACCCTCCAGCCGGTCCAGTCGACGCTCACCACCCTCGTCCAGGCGCTGACCGGCCAGATCGCGACCGCGCTCGCGACGCTGGCGGTCATCGCCTGCGGGTTCTTCGCCTGGTCCGGCCGCCTCACCTGGGGGATCGCCGGCAGCGTGATCTTCGGGATCGTGCTCGTGTTCGGGTCGGCTCAGATCGTCCAGTTCTTCCAGTCGGCGGTCGGACAGTGAGCGTCGGACGATGAACGCCCTCGACCTCGAGGAGCCGCTGATCACGCCGCTGGTGAAGGCGCTGACGCGGGCTCCGACCCTGATGGGCGTGCCCTACATGTACTTCATGTTCAACGGCGTCGCGTCGTCGGTCTGCTTCCTCCTCTCGCACAATCTCCTGATGCTGCTGGTCGCGATCCCGCTGCACCTCTTCGGCTATGTGATGACGCTGCGGGACGACCGGATCTTCGAGATCCTGTTCGTTCGCTCCACCCGTTGCCCGCCGCGCTCGCGCGCGTTCTGGGCCGCCGACAGCTACGCGGCCTGACGCGATGGTGGCGCGCGCCCTCCTCGACGAGCTGACCTTCGGGGCCGTGTCCCGGCGCGAGCGCCCGGTCGCGTCCCACATCCCCTACACCCGCCATGTCGACGACCACGTGATCCGCACGCGCGACGGGCTCGTGATGACGGTCCTGAAGCTTGAGGGCTACTCCTTCGAGACCGCGGACATCAGCGAGATCAACTCGCGGCTCCTCGCCCGCAACGACATCGTCAGGACCCTCGCGAACTCCCGCTTCGCGCTCGTCAGCCACGTCATCCGGCGCGAGGTGCAGCCCTACATCGTGTCGACCTTCGACAACGCGCTCTGCCGCGAGATCGACGAGCGCTACGACGCGGCGCTCTCGCGCCGGCGCATGTTCGTGAACGAACTCTACGTGACGATCGTGCGCCGGCCCCTCCAGGGCCAGGCCGGCACGTTCGAGGCCATGCTAGGCAAGCTCCTCGGCCGCACGGACGAGGCAGGCCAGTCCGTCGCGGTCCAGGCCGCGCTGACCGAACTGCGAGATGCCGCGATTGCGGTCCGCGAGAACCTCGCGGCCTACGGTGCCCGCCAGCTCGGTGTCGTGCCACGCGAGGGTGTCTGGTTCTCCGAGCCGCTCGAGTTCCTGGTCCAGCTCGTCAACGGCGGGCTGCCGCGGCCGATGCACCTGCCCCGGATGGCGCTCGCCGACGCGCTCTCGATGAAACGCATCTTCTTCGGCCGCAACGCCGTCGAGATCCGGGGCGCCGGGCCGGAGGACACGCGCTTTGGCGCGATGGTGTCGATCCGCGAGTACCCGGCCCAGACGGGACCGGGCTCCTTCGACAACCTGCTGCGCGTGCCGCACGAGTTCATCGCCACCCAGAGCTTCGCGATCGTCGACCGGCCGGAAGCCGCGAAGCAGATCGACCGCGTCGCCCGCCAGGTCGACATGTCAGACGAGGCCGGGTCGGTCGTGGCCGAGCACCTGGACGAGGCCCGCGACGAGCTTCTCGCCTCCGAGGCCATCTACGGCGAGCACCACATGTCGGTGATGTGCTTGGGGCCTGACCTGGCCGAGGTCGCGGCCGCCGTGACCTCCGTCGGCGCTGCGCTCACCGACCGCTCCGTGATCTGGACCCGCGAGGACCTGAACTGCGAGCCGGCCTTCTGGGCGCAGCTGCCGGGGAACTTCGCATACATCGCCCGCAAGGCCGTGATCTCGTCGAAGAACTTCGCCGGGTTCACGTCGCTCCACAACTACCCGAGCGGAAGTCCGGCCGGGAACCATTGGGGGCCGGCGATCTCGGTGTTCGAGACGACCTCGCAGACCGCCTACTACTACAACCACCACGTCCGCGACCTCGGCAACTTCACCGTCGTCGGGCCGTCCGGCTCGGGCAAGACCGTGTTCCTGTCCTTCATCTCGGCGCAGTCGCAGCGCGTCGAGCCGCGCCCGAAGCTCCTCTTCGTCGACAAGGACCGGGGCGCGGAGATCTTCATCCGGGCGATGGGCGGGCAGTACGAGGTGCTGGTGCCGGGCGAGCCGACCGGCTTCAACCCGCTCTCGCTGCCCGACACCGCGCCGAATCGCGAGTTCCTGTTCCAGCTCATCGGCTTCATGCTGCGGCCGGCGAACGGCGGCGAGCTCTCGGCCTCCGAGGAGCAGGTGATCCGCAACGCCATCCGGTCGGCGCTCACCGCCGGTCCCGATGGCCGCACGCTCGAGGCGTTCTCGACGCTGTTGCGCGGCCGCATCCGAGCCGGGGAGGGAGACCTGCTCGGGCGGCTCGAGAGCTGGATGCGCCTCGACCAGCGCGGCTGGCTCTTCAACAATCCGGCCGATCGGTTCTCGGTCTCGAGCATCTTCGGTTTCGACATGACGCGGGTGCTCGACGATCCGGTCATCCGGACCGCGGCGCTGATGTACATCTTCCACCGCACCGAGGAGCTGCTGACGGGCGACCCCGTCATGATCTTCCTCGACGAGGGCTGGCGGCTCCTCGACGACCCGGTCTTCGCCTTCTTCATCAAGGACAAGCTGAAGACGATCAGGAAGCAGAACGGCATCATCGGGTTCGGCACGCAATCGGCCGCCGACATCGTACGCTCGAGCTCGGCCTCGACCCTGATCGAGCAGACCGCCACCAACGTGTTCTTCCCGAACCCGAAGGCCGACGACGAGAGCTACGCGCGCGCCTTCCGGCTCTCCAGCCGCGAGGTCGCCTGGATCCGCCAGACCGCACCCGAGAGCCGCTCGTTCCTCATCAAGCACGGGCGCGACAGCGTCATCGCGCGGCTGAACCTGTCCGGCATGCCGGACCTCATCAAGGTCCTGTCCGGCCGCACCGAGACGGTCGCCGAACTCGAGGCACTCCGCGCACGCGTCGGCGACGATCCGGCGGTGTGGCTGCCGATCTTCATGGGGAGGGCCGCGTGAGGTCGCTTGCCATCACGGCCTTCCTCGCCGCGTCCGCCTGGACGGGCGCGGCCCGTGCCGACATCCCGACCACCGACGCGGCTCTCCTGACCGAGCGCGCGCAGACGTCCTCGACGACGATCAAGCTCGTGCCGATCACGACAGGGCGGCAGAATGCGAACCAGGGTGTCAACTGCGCAGTGACGACGGGGAAGAAGGCCAGCGTC
>CAHJXE010000161.1 GCA_903644085.1 Hyphomicrobiales bacterium | reverse complement strand
ACGGGCGTCGTGTGCGCGTTCTTCGCGACCGTCATGGGGTTCGCGCTGATCTGGCACATCTGGTGGATGGTGGCGGTTGCCTTCGTGGGCGCCTACGCGACCTTCGTGGTCTTCGCCTGGCGCGACCACAACGAGTACGAGGTCCCGGTGGAGACCGTGGCGCGGATCGACCGTGAGCATAGGACGGCGCTCAAGAGATCCTGGGCCGACCTGAGGCCCGCGACCTGATGGCCGCGCACGCCCTCGCGACGCCCGATCCGAACCACGTCTCGGGCAAGGTCGGCCTGCACGACGGTCGCTCGGGGGATGTCCTGGCGGAGCGAAGCGAGTCCTCCCGCCGGATCATCGCCGGCTACGGGTTCTGGATCTTTCTTCTCAGCGACATCATCATGTTCTCGGCGTTCTTCGCGAGCTACGCCGTGCTCGTGGGGGCGACCGCCGACGGTCCGTCCGGACGCGACCTCTTCGACCTCGACAATGTGGCGATCGAGACGGGTTGCCTCCTCCTGTCCAGCTTCGCCTGCGGCATGGCGAGCGTGGCGGCGTCGGTAAAGAACAGGCTCTGGTTCACGGTCGCGATGGCCGCGACCCTCGTGCTCGGGCTCGCATTCCTGGGGCTCGAGGTGCGGGAGTTCTACGGCATGGTGGTGCAGGGCGCCGGACCCAGCCGCAGTGCCTTCCTGTCGGCCTTCTTCGCACTCGTCGGCTGTCACGGCCTCCACGTCGCGATCGGCATCCTTTGGCTCCTGACGATGGTCGCCCAGGTCTACGCCAAGGGCTTCCGGGGCGAGATCCTGCGTCGCATCCTGTGCTTCAGCCTATTCTGGCACGCGCTCGACATCGTGTGGGTCGCGCTCTTCACTGTCGTCTACCTGTTGGGATCCGGAGCATGAACGATCAGGGCGGCAAGGTGGATCGCCACCAGAGCGATACCGCACCAGGCGACGATCGCGAGAGTGTTGTCGGCGAGGTGCGGAACTACGTGATCGGGTTCGGCCTCGCGACGTTCCTGACGGCAGCCTCCTACTTCTTCGCGCAAAGTGGTTTCATCTGGGGTCCCGCGATCCCGGTCGCGCTTATCGCGCTCGCGATCGCTCAGATGGGCGTGCACCTCGTCTTCTTCCTGCACATCACGACGGGTCCGGACAACATCAACAACTCGCTAGCGCTCGCCTTCGGGACGCTGATCGTCCTTCTGATCATGGCCGGATCGATCTGGATCATGGCCCATCTCAATCACAACATGATGCCGATGGACCAGATCATGCGAATGCAGAGATGACGCCGGTCAGCCCGCGACCAGCGAGAGGCGGGGTCGAAGCGACGTGCGGCTGAGCGCGACCTGCACGAGGCCGTCCGCCTCGTCCGACACCATGAGCCGGTAACCCAGCGGAGCTGCCAGATCGCGGGCCTGCTGGACGGTCGTGGGCGAGATGCGGTGGTGGAAGCGGGGCGAGCCCGTCGCCATCAGGGCCGCCAGGATGCCGATCTCGACCCCCTCGGCGAACTCGGCCGAGCGATGCGGGAATCCAACGTGCAGGCCGTGCTCGACATGGATCTTGCGAGCTTGGATCTTGCGAGCTTCGATATTGCGAGCTTGGATCTTGCGCATGTCAGACCCTCGCGAAGGAGGAGCCCGAACGGTCGGGCGCGGCGCTACGCTTCGCTCGCAGAGCTTCCGCGAGATGGAGGATATTGCTTAAATGCTTACCGATCCGTTGCCGGACATTTAAGCCGCTTGCCGTGACTCGTCCTTCATCGCGGTTTCGAGCGCCGGATAATCCGTCTTGCCGGTCCCGAGGAGCGGGATCGTGCGGCCGGCGAGCACGTCGCGCGGCAGCATGATCTCCGGCACGCCGGCCTCCGACGCCGCCTTGGCGAGGGTCGCGCGGGTAAGGTCTGGGTCTTCGCTCACCAGCATTACGGCCTCGCCCTTGCGAGGGTCGGGGCGCGCGAGCGCCGCGTGCCGGAAGGTCGGCGAGGCTTTGAGCGCGAGGTCCTCGACGGCGCCGAGCGACACCATCTCGCCCGCGATCTTCGCGAAACGCTTGGCGCGGCCCTTGATCGCCACGAAGTCCTCGCCGTCCAGCGCCACGATGTCGCCCGTGTCGTACCAGCCGTCCGTCACGGGCTCGAGCACGCCCGGCGCGCCGTCGCGCAGGTAGCCCAACATGACGTTCGGGCCGCGCACGAACAGGCGTCCGCCCTCCTCGATTCCCCCGACCGGCTCGAGACGGTGCTCGATCCCCGGCATGAGGCGGCCGACGGTGCCCGCCTTGAAGTGCATCGGCGTGTTGAACGCGATGACGGGCGCGGTCTCGGTCGCCCCGTAGCCCTCCAGGATGCGGATGCCGAACCGCTCCGACCAAGTCCGGCGCGTCTCGTCCGAGATCCGTTCCGCTCCGGCGCCGACGATCCGCACCGCGTGAAAGTCGTAGGCGTTCGCCATGCGGGCGTAGCCGCGCAGGAACGTGTCGGTCGCGAAGAACACGGTCGCATTCGTCTGGTAGATCAGTTCCGGGACGATCCGGTAATGCAGGGGCGACGGGTAGAGGAAGGTGCGGATGCCCGCGAGCACGGGAAGCAGCGTCGCGACTGTGAGCCCGAAGGAGTGGAACATCGGCAGCGCGTTGAACACGATGTCACGCGTGTTGAAGGCGATCCGTGCCCCGACCTGATGGCGGTTCGCGTGGATGTTGCGGTGCGAGAGGACGACGCCCTTCGGCGTACCTTCCGAGCCTGAGGTGAACAGCACGACGGCGGCCGAATCCGGGCTCCGCCGGGCGACCGCCCTGTTCGGCGCGTAGGACCTCGCCAGCGCGACAAGCTTGTCGCGCGTGCCGATCCTCGCCCGGACATCCTCCAGGTAGACGATGCGGACCGCTTTCCCGAGTTCCGCGACCGTCGCGTCGAGCTTACCCTTCTGCACGAAGCGCCGCGAGGAGAGCACGGTCGCGACCTTCGCGATGCGGCAGGCCGCCCCCATCCCGGCGGCGCCCGTCGAGACGTTCAGCATCGCGGGCACCCGGCCGATCGCCTGGAGGGCGAAGAAGGTGACGAGCGCGCCGACCGAGTTCGGCAGGAGCACGCCCACGACCTCCTCCTCGGCGGTCTCGCGCCGCAGCTTCGCACCCAGCGCGAAAGCCCCCGTCATGAGGCGGCCATAGGCGAGCGGCGCGAAATCGATATCCTCCGCGATGACGTGGCTGCGCCCGTTCAGGGCCGACGCGTCCGCGAGCGCGCCGAATAGCGTCCGGTCCATCGAGGACGTCGCGAATATCATCTCCGACATGACGTCATAGAGGTGCCGGCCCGCGAGCTTGCGGCGCGCGCGACCCTTGATCTCGGGATCGTGCGGCAGCTTGTGCGGCGGGAGGACCGTCATGGTGATCTTCGGAAACAGTCGGCGCGCCACCTGTCCATGGAGCCGCGTGAAGGCGCTGTGCTGCACGCCGTCGAGCCGCACCGGGATCACGTCCGCGCCGGTCCGGTCCGCCACGAGGCCAGGCCCGTCATAGACCTTCATCAGCGATCCCGTGACGGTCAGCCGGCCTTCGGGGAAGATCACCAAGGTGCGGCCGCCCTCGACCTCGCGGGTCAGCGACCTCAGCGCCATCGGGTTCGTCGGGTCGACGGTCGCGAAATCGACGAGCGCGAGGAACGGCTTCGCCCACCAACGGCTCGAGATCAGCGTGTCGACCGCGAAGACCGGGTCTCCCGGCAGGAACGCCGCCACCACGAGCCCGTCCAGGAAGGATTGGTGGTTCACCACCACCATGCGGCGCTCGCCCGCGCGATCGACGTTCTCCGCGCCCCGCACCTCGACGGCGTAGAGCGCGGAGAGGAGCCAACGCATCGCCGCCTTGAGCACGACGCGCGACAGGAGGCGCAGCATCACGATCGCCGCCAAGAGGTTCAGGGCTGCCAGCACGAGCGCGAGCGAGGGCACGCTGAAGCCGAGCGCCGAGGACAGGCCCGCGACGACCAGCGCGCCCGCTACCATGAAGAGCGAGTTGACGATGTTGTTCGCCCCGATGGTACGCGCCTTCGCGTCCTCCGCCGCCGAGTGCTGCAGGATCGCGAAGAGCGGGACCGCGTAGAATCCGGACGCGACGGCGAGCACGAACAGGATCGCGGCGGCGAGTATCGTGCCGGGCGCGGCCAGCACGTCGAGCAGCGGTCGTCCGACGCCGGCCGGCGCCGGGATCGCGGCCGTCGCGAGCGCGAAGACGACGAGGAGGACCGAGATGGCGAGCGCCGCGAACGGCACCGGACGCGGCGTGATCTCCCCCTTGAGGAGCTTCGCGCAGGCAAGCGAGCCGACCGCGATCCCGACCGAGAACACGCCGAGCAGACAGCTCGCGACCGCCTCGTCGCCCCCTAAGATGTCGCGCGCGAGCGGCGGCACGAAGGAGAGCAACGTCGCGCCGACGACCCAGAACCAGGAGATGCCGAGGATCGCGAGCCAGGCCGTGTGGTTGGCGCGCGCCTCGCGCAGCACCGCCAACGTGCTGAACCGGCTCCGGCTGGCGGTCGCGCCGGGCAGGGCCGGCGGGATCAGGCGCGACGCCAGGTAGCCGAGCCCGGCCGTGACCACGAGCGCGCCGGCCACGATCTCCGCGCCGCGCTGCGAGCCGATCAGCGAACCGCCGAGGATCGAGCCGAGCAGGATCGCCACGAAGGTCGCGCTCTCGACGAGCGCGTTGCCGGTCACGAGGTCCTGCTCTTCGAGGTGGGCCGGCAGCAGGCTGTACTTGACCGGACCGAACAGGGCGGCCTGGCACCCGAGCAGGAACAGCACCGCGAACAGGCCGATCAGGTTGCCCGTCACCAGCGCGAGCGCGGCCAGCGCCACGACCACGATCTCCATGATCTTCAGCCGGCGCGCGAGCAGCGCCTTGTCCATCCGGTCGGCGAGCGAGCCCGCGAAGGCGGACAGGAAAATGAACGGGGCCACGAAGGTCGCGCCCGCCATCGCGGTCAGCGAGGCCGGATCGAGACCCGACCCCGCGCCGGCCCGGTAGGCGACGAGCAGCGCCATCGCCTGCTTGAACAGGTTGTCGTTGAAGCCGCCCAGCGCCTGCGTCCAGAACAGCGGCGCGAAGCGACGGGTGCGGAGCAGTTGCGAGGCGGTGCTCTGGGCCATGGTCGTGAGGCGATCGTCGGCGAGAGGGACGGCAGGAGATCGTGTGTAGGCGATGGCAGGTGTTCGGCAAAGACCGGCCGCTTGCCGTCCGGCGCGAACCGGCTCAAAGACGGGGCTTCCCCGCCCTTTCCCGTCCCCGCGAGCCGCCCGTCACGCCATGCGTCGAGACCGCCTGATCCCGATCATCGTGGCGACCGGGCTCTTCATGGAGAATACCGACGGCACGGTGATCGCGACGTCGCTCCCCGTGATCGCGGCCGACCTCCACCAGGACCCGCTGGCGTTGAAGCTCGCGCTCACCTCCTACGTGGTCAGCCTCGCGATCTTCATCCCGATCTCGGGCTGGATGGCGGACCGCTACGGCGCACGCACCGTGTTCCGCGCCGCGCTCGGCGTGTTCATGGCGGGGTCGCTCGCCTGCGCGGCCGTCGGCTCGCTCGGTGGGTTCGTGGCGGCGCGCTTCTTCCAGGGCATGGGCGGCGCCATGATGGTGCCGGTCGGCCGGCTGGTTCTGCTGCGCAGCGTACCGCGCAGCGAGATCGTCGGCGCGATGGCGTGGCTCACCATGCCGGCCCTCGTCGGCCCGGTAATCGGCCCGCCCCTCGGCGGCTTCATCACGACCTATCTCGACTGGCGCTGGATCTTCTTCATCAACCTGCCGATCGGCCTCCTGGGAATCGTGCTCGCGACGATCTTCATCGAGAACGTGCGCGAGCCGGCCCGACCGCCGCTCGACATCGTCGGCTTCCTCCTGTCAGGGTTCGGCCTCGCGCTCTTCATGCTCGGGCTGTCGACGAGCGGCCGCCATCTCGTGCCGCTGGAAGGTTCGGTCGCGGCCGCGGTCGCGGGCGTCGCCCTCATCGCGGCCTATATCTGGCACGCGCGGCACACGGCCGCGCCGCTCGTCGATCTCAGTCTCCTAGCGATCCCGACCTTCCGGGACGGGCTCGTCGGCGGCCTCCTGTTCCGGGTCGGGGTCGGGGCGATCCCGTTCCTCCTGCCGTTGATGCTCCAGGTCGGGTTCGGGCTGAACGCACTCCAGTCGGGTCTCCTCACCTTCGCGTCCGCCGCCGGCGCGATGATCATGAAGGGAATGGCCCGACGCATCCTCAGGGCCGCGGGCTTCCGCACGGTGCTCACCTGGAACGCGCTCGTCGCGTCCGCCTTCATCGCGACGAACGGGTTCTTCACGCCCGCGACACCCGTCTGGCTGATCCTCGGCCTGCTCCTGGTCGGCGGCTGTTTCCGCTCGCTCGAGTTCACGAGCCTCAACACGATCGTCTACGCGGACGTGCCGACGTCGCGCATGAGCGCCGCGACCTCGCTCGTCAGCGTCGCGCAGCAGCTCTCGCTCGGAACCGGCATCGCGCTCGGGGCCTTCGTGCTGGAGGCCGTCAGCCGGGCTCGCCTGGAGACGGACCTGACGGCGGGCGATTTCGGCCCGGCCTTCGTGACGGTCGCGCTCGTCTCGGCCGCCTCCTCGGTGTTCTTCCGTCGCCTCGACCCGGATGCCGGGGCCGAGATGGCGGGCCGCGCGCTTATCAAGGCGAGGCCGGCGGCGGACAGCGTGTGAGGGGTTTGACCGCGCGCCTCCCCGCCGCTACCCCGCCCGGCACATGACCGCCTCCCTCAACCCGCGCGTCCTGGTCGAGGAATATGCCCGCGCGGCGTTCCGCGATCCGCTGCAATTCGCGCGTCCGCGACAGGACCGCACCTGCCCGATCTGCGGCTTCACGGGCAAGTTCCTGGCGGCCGGCCCGCGCCCGGAGGCGCGCTGCCCGAACTGCGCCTCGAAGGAGCGCGACCGGATCATGGGGCTCTACCTCGACCGGGAGGGCATCCGGATGGAGGGCCGCACGATCCTCCATTTCTCGCCGGAGCGGCCGTTCTGGCGACGGTGGCACCGCCTGCCGGGCTACGTGTCGGGCGACGTGAAGGTCAACAAATACGCGAACACCCAGGTCGACATCACCCGCATCCAGTACTCGGACGCGCATTTCGACCACGTGATCTGCCACCACGTGCTGGAGCACGTGCCCGACGACGCGCTCGGCATGCGTGAATGCGCCCGCGTGCTGAAGCCCGGCGGCCGGGCCTTCTTCTCGGTGCCGCAGGACCTCGACCGCGCCGAGACCTGGGAGCGGCCGCCCGCGATGAGCGTCGCGGCCTTCGAGCGGGTCGTCGGGCGCGACCACAAGCGGCTCTACGGCCGCGACTTCGGGGACAAGCTCGCGGCCGCGGGCTTGCGCCCGGACACGATCGCGGTCTCGCCCGAGGAGGCCGAACGCCACCGCCTCGGCTATCGCGGGCTCGACCAGATCTACGTGTGCACCCGATGAGCCTCGCCGCGAGGCGCGCGGTACCGGGCGAGGCCGCGGGGCGGCTTGACGCGGCGG
>CAHJXE010000160.1 GCA_903644085.1 Hyphomicrobiales bacterium | reverse complement strand
GATGGGGCGCGGCTTCGGGCTCGCGCCGGACGACCTGGACCGGGCGCTCGACGGCGTGATGCTCGACCTCATCCACGTCCGCGTCGAGGGTCACGACGAGGCCGCCCTCGCGCTTCTCGCCCTCGCTCAGCGTCGCGGCCACGAGCCGGACATCCTCGATATCGATCTCGGGCTCGATCCGGTCGGGCTCTTCGCAAGGCGGGGCGGGGCTGCGCCGGACAACCCAGATCTCGCACGCGTCGTCGACGATGTCGGCGCGCTGGGCTTCACCGGACGTATCGCGATCGCGGACGGCAGGCCCTACCACGAGGCGGGGGCCGGCGAGGCGCAGGAGGTCGCGGCGATCGTCGCGACTGCCGTCTCGTATCTGCGGCAGTTCGAGGGGGCCGGCCTCACGCTGGAGCGGGCACGCGACGCGCTCTCGTTCCTCGCCGTCGCGGATGCGGACGAGTTCCTGACGGTCGCGAAGCTGCGGGCCCTCCGCCTCCTGTGGCGCCGGGTCGAGAGCGCCTGCGCGATGGAGCCGAGGCCGATCCGCCTGCACGCCGAGACGGCGTGGCGAATGACGACCCGCGTCGACCCCTGGGTCAACATCCTGCGCGGCACGATGGCGGCCTTCGGGGCCGGGATCGGCGGCGCGGACAGCGTGACGGTGCTGCCGTTCACGGCGGCACTCGGGCTGCCCGACGCCTTCGCGCGGCGCATCGCGCGCAACACGCAACTGATAATCTTGGAGGAGGCCAACCTCTGGCGCGTCACGGATCCTGTCGCGGGCTCCGGCGGGTTCGAGGCGCTGACGGCCGAACTGGCGGAGGTCGCCTGGGCGCTGTTCCAGGACATCGAGCGCGAGGGTGGCATCGTGGCGAGCCTGGGTGCGGGCGCGCTCCAGCGCCGGATCGCCGAGACCCGCATGAAACGGGAGAGAGCCGTCGCGACACGTCGCGATCCGCTGACGGGGGCGAGCGAGTTCCCGAACATTCACGAGGCGCCCATCTCGGTGCTGATGCCGAGCCCACCGACGCAGGAAACCGAGTCCGCCCTGCCCTCGCGGCGTTCGGCCGAACCGTTCGAGCGCTTGCGCGAACAGTCGGACGTGATCTTGGCCACGACCGGCGCGCGGCCACGCGTGTTCCTGGCCAATCTCGGGCCTCTCGCGGCCTTCTCGGCCCGCGCGACCTTCGCGAAGAACGCCTTCGAGGCAGGCGGGATCGAGGCGATCGACAACGACGGCTTCGCGTCCATCGAGGATCTCACGGCGGCCTTCGAGACGTCCGGTGCAGCGCTCGCCTGCATCTGCTCGTCGGACGAGATCTACGCGACGCAAGGCGTTCCGGCCGCGATCGCGCTCCACACCGCGGGTGCCTGCGCGTACCTCGCTGGACGACCGGGTGAGACGGAGACCGAGCTGAAGGCGGCCGGCATCGCGGGCTTCGTCCATGTCGGATGCGATCTTCTACGATTGCTTCGACACGCCTACGAGCCGGCTTAGCGGGCCGGATCGCTCCACCTTGGTGTCCGGCCCGAGCGCGCTTATCATCTCGGGAAGCAGCGTGGCGAGGCGGAAGCGAACCATGAGCCGTGTTCCAGATTTCAGCTCGGTCGCCTACGCGGTCGAATCGGCGTCCGCCCCTCAGGTCGGCACCGACGAGCCGTGGCTCACGCCCGAGGGCATCCCGGTCAAGTCCGTCTACGGGCCGGCGGACCGGGATGGGATCGACGTTCTCGACACCTATCCGGGCCTGCCGCCGTTCCTGCGCGGCCCCTACCCGACGATGTACGTGAACCAGCCCTGGACGATCCGGCAATATGCCGGGTTCTCCACGGCGGAGGATTCGAACGCCTTCTATCGTCGCAACCTCGCGGCCGGCCAGAAGGGCCTGTCGGTCGCCTTCGACCTCGCGACCCATCGCGGCTACGATTCCGATCACCCGCGCGTCTCGGGGGACGTCGGCATGGCGGGCGTCGCGATCGACTCGATCTACGACATGCGGACCTTGTTCGCCGGCATCCCGCTCGACCAGATGAGCGTGTCCATGACGATGAACGGGGCCGTGCTGCCGGTGCTCGCGCTCTACGTGGTGGCGGCCGAGGAGCAGGGCGTGCCGCCTTCGAGCCTCGCGGGCACGATCCAGAACGACATCCTGAAGGAGTTCATGGTCCGCAACACCTACATCTACCCGCCCGCGGGCTCGATGCGGATCATCGGCGACATCTTCGCCTACACGGCGGCGCACATGCCGAAATTCAACTCGATCTCGATCTCCGGCTACCACATGCAGGAGGCCGGGGCGACGCAGGATCTGGAGCTCGCCTACACGCTGGCAGACGGCGTCGAGTATATCCGGGCCGGGCTCGCGGCCGGCCTCACGATCGACCAGTTCGCGCCGCGCCTGTCGTTCTTCTGGGCGATCGGCATGAACTTCTTCATGGAGGTCGCGAAGCTGCGGGCCGCCCGCGTGCTGTGGGCAAAGCTCGTCCGCGATTTCGCGCCGAAGAGCGACAAGTCGCTGGCGCTGCGAACGCATTGCCAGACGAGCGGCTGGTCGCTCACCGCGCAGGACGTGTTCAACAACGTGCCCCGCACCTGCATCGAGGCCATGGCGGCGACGCAGGGGCACACGCAATCGCTGCACACGAACGCGCTCGACGAGGCGCTGGCGCTGCCGACCGACTTCTCGGCCCGTATCGCGCGCAATACGCAGCTCTTCCTGCAGCAGGAGAGCGGCACGTCGCGCATCATCGACCCGTGGGGCGGGTCCTACTTCGTCGAGAAATTGACGGCCGACCTCGCCGAGAAAGCGTGGGGGCACATTCAGGAGGTCGAACGGCTCGGCGGCATGGCGAAGGCGATCGAGGCCGGCATCCCGAAGCTTCGCATCGAGGAGGCGGCGGCCCGCACCCAGGCGCGCATCGATTCGCGCGCGCAGACGGTCGTCGGCGTCAACAAGTACAAGCCGGTCGAGGACCGGGAGATCGACGTGCTGCGCGTCGACAACTCGGCCGTGCGCACGCTCCAGATCGACAAGCTGCGGCGCCTGCGCGCGGAGCGCGACGAGGCGACTGTCGCGACGGCGCTCGACGCACTCTCCGCCTGCGCCCGCGAGGGTGGCGGCAACCTCCTCGCCTCCGCGATCGAGGCCGCCCGGCACAAGGCGACCGTCGGCGAGATCTCGGACGCGCTGGAGCGCGTCTGGGGGCGCCACCGGGCGGAGATCAAGTCGATCTCGGGCGTCTACAAGCGGGAGGCCGGGGCCATGTCGGTGGTGGTGGACCGGGTGCGCGCGCTCGTCGACGTGTTCGAGGAGAGCGACGGCCGTCGCCCGCGCATCCTCGTCGCCAAGATGGGCCAGGACGGGCACGACCGCGGGCAGAAGGTCATCGCGTCCGCCTTCGCGGATCTCGGTTTCGACGTCGATATCGGGCCGCTCTTCGCGACGCCCGCGGAGGCCGCCCGGCAGGCGATCGAGAACGACGTGCACATCATCGGCGTCTCCTCGCTCGCGGCGGGCCACCTCTCGCTCGTGCCGGAGCTGAAGGCGGCGCTCGCCGAGTACGGGCGCGAGGACATCATGATCGTGGTCGGCGGCGTCATCCCGCCCGGCGATTTCGACGCGCTCTACGCGGCAGGCGCGGCCGCGATCTTTCCGCCCGGCACCGTCATCGCGGAGGCGGCCGAGCGCCTCGTGCACGACCTCAACCGGCGCCTCGGCTACGCGGTCCGGGAGGCCGCGGAGTAGAACGGGCGCGTTCGTTGCGTAGCGGTTTCAAGAAAGCGAGACATCAATGCAGAACACCGACGAGATCTGGCGGCTGGTCGACGACCATCGCGACGCGCTGGTCGCGCTCTCCGAGCGGGTCTGGGGCTTGCCCGAACTGAACTATACCGAGACGCGCTCGTCGCAGGAGCATCGCGCGATGCTGGCCGAGCAGGGCTTCCGGATCGAGACCGGCCTCGCCGGGATCCCGACGGCCGTGATGGGCGAGGCGGGCGAAGGCGGGCCGGTCATCGCGTTCCTCGGGGAATACGACGCGCTCCCGGGGCTGAGCCAGGAGGCGGGCGTCGCGGAGCATCGCCCCGTCGAGACCGGCGGCCACGGTCACGGCTGCGGCCACAACCTGCTCGGCGCCGGGGCGCTCCTCGCGGCGGTCGCCGTCAAGGACTACTTGGCGGCGCACGGGCTGCCCGGACGCGTGCGCTATTACGGCTGCCCGGCCGAGGAGGGCGGGGCCGCCAAGGGGTTCATGGCGCGCGACGGCGTGTTCGGCGATGTCGACGTCGCGATCTCCTGGCATCCCGCCCACTTCACCGGCGTCATGACCCCGGTGACGCTCGCCTGCAAGGCGATGGATTTCAGCTTTCACGGCCGCGCCTCGCACGCGGCCGCGGCCCCGCATCTCGGCCGCTCCGCGCTCGACGCGGTCGAGTTGATGAATGTCGGCGTGAACTACATGCGCGAGCACATGCCCTCGAACGCCCGCGTCCACTACGCGACGCTGGATACGGGCGGCATCGCGCCGAACGTCGTGCAGGCCTTCGCCCGGGTGCGCTATATCGTGCGCACCGGGACGCTCGAAGAGCTGGAGCCGCTCGTCGCGCGCGTGCGCAAGATCGCCGAGGGTGCGGCGCTGATGACCGAGACGCGCGTCGACGCGCAAGTGGTCAGCGCCATGGCGAACCTCGTCGGCAACGCGCCGCTCGAGCAGGCGATGCAGGAGAACGCGATGCGGCTCGGGCCGCCCGACTTCGACGATCGCGACCGGGCACTCGCGGCCCGCTTCCAGAGCACGGTCGGCGAGGAGGATGTCCGCTCGGCTTTCGCCGCGCACGGCCTGCCGGTCGAGCTCGGCAAGCCGCTCTGCGACGCACTCCTGCCGCTCGGCGCGACAGGCGCCGGCGGCATCGGGTCGACGGATGTCGGCGACGTGAGCTGGGTCGTGCCGACCGTTCAGGCCTGGGGCGCGACCTGCGCGATCGGAACGCCGTTCCACTCCTGGCAGTTCACCGGCCAGGGCAAGACGGAGGCGGCGCACAAGGGCATGGTCAACGTCGCGAAGATCATGGCGGGCACCGCGATCGACGCGCTCCGCGACCCCGCGCTGATCCAGCGCGCCAAGGACGAACTCCGGGCCCGCACCGGGGGCAAGCCCTTCGTGTCGCCGCTCGGCCCCGAGACGACACCGCCGCTGCGCATGAACGAAGCCGCTTGAGACCGGTCAGGTCCGGGCGATCCCGCCGCGCTTCCAGTGAAGCCGGGCCTCGATCGCCCGGATCCGGGCCGTATGCGCCGCCCAGAACCGTCGCGTCCAGGCGGAGTCATGGACCGGCATGACGCGAACGAGGCGGCCGGCGATGCGCTTCACCCGGCCATATGAGGCCGCGGTCTTGAAGCTCGTCTGGCCGCCGATCTTCGGCGCCATGTCGAAATCCGCCATCGGGACGGCACCCGCGCCCAGCGGCGAACCGATCGCCGCGAGATGGCTCTTGGCGCGCCGGCAATACTCGACCGAGAGCGCCGACATGCGCTCCTCGTTGTGTCCGGCGCGGTACTTCATCAGCGCGCGGCAGAGATCCCCGTTCGCGAGCTTCCAGGCTCCCGCGAGGTAGGTGACGCCGAGCCGGATGTTCGTTGCCGGGTCGGCCAGTTCCTCGGCCGTACCCTTGAAGCCGAGCATCGCGGCGGTCGGCGGCATGACCTGCATCATCCCGCGCTCGCCGTCGCCGCCGATCGCCGCCGGATTGTAGCCGCTCTCGATGCGCGCGACGGCGTCCGCCACCTCGGCCGGCAGCCCGCGCGCCTTGGCTTCGGCGTGCAGCATCGGAAGGTAGAGGCTCCGTCCGCCGGGCATCGCGGGCGACGCGACCGGAGAGGCGACCTCGGGCGGCGGGGGCAGGGCCGGAAAGGTCGCGGGCCGCGCGGGCGGGACAGGACCATCCTCGGCGTTGGCAGTCGCCGCGAGTGCCAAGCCGAGCAAAGTCGCGATCACGCCGTATCGTATCGTCACGAGATCCGAGCCCGAAGCCAACCGATGGAGTGTCGCGCGTCCGGCTTACTCAAACGTATCGAGCCGGAAAGCGACTTGCGAAAGAGGCGGTGCCGAGGGCCGAACTTCTGCGTCGGCCGCGATCTCGCGAATATCCGTATAGAGCCCGGCCACCGGCTCCCGATGAACGAAGGTGCGGCGGCGATTCACGTCCACGATCCAGTAATCCTCAATGCCGAACCGGGCATATAATGCACCTTTACGGACGCGGTCGAACGGGAGGCTCGACACCGAGACCTCGATCAGAAGAAGGATCTCGGACGGGGGTACCGCCAAGTAGCCGTCCGCCGACCGCGTCACGGCCCGGTCCCGGCAGATCATCAGGTCCGGCTCGACGAGGGTCAGCTTATCGAGTTCCAACGTGCATTCGACCGCAACGTAGAAGTCATCCGAAAGCGACCTGATGAAAAAACGACCGAGCGCCATCTTGAGGCGGTCATGCGCGAAGCCTTCCGCGGCCATCTCGATCAGTTCTCCCTCCACCAACTCGAATTGATCGGTCTCGGCGAGAATACCCGCTTGCGTCATGCGCCTAATGTCGTCGGCGCTGAACGCGCGGCGATTCAAGCCATCCGCGCCCTTTAAGACATGGGCCGTCATCGTCACTCGGTCCGCTGGCGATCGTCGGTGGCAGGAGTCATATCAGATCGCAGGTCGCGCATCACCCTCGCGAGGCCGCGGCTCCGGATCGATGACCGTCCCCCTTCGCTTTCTCCTCGCCATCCTGGTGTTGTTCATCCTTCCGCTCGTCACGCACGCGCTCTGGTGGATGACGCGCGCCGACCTCGCGCCGGACTGGTCGCACGCCGATTGGTCGAGCGCGGGGCTGCTGCCGGAACCCGGCGCGCACGGGGACGCGACCGTGCGGATCTACGCGGCCCGGACCGGACGGTGGCGGGGAATCTTCGCCCATCACAGCTGGGTCGTGGTGAAGCCGGAAGGGGCGCCGCGCTACACGCGCTACGACAAGGTCGGCTGGGGCTCGCCCGTCCGCACCGACGCCTGGCCGGCCGACGCGCGCTGGTTCGGCAACGCGCCGCAGCTCGTGGCCGCGCTCGACGGCGACGACGCGGAGGCGGCGATCCCCGCCATCCGCCGCGCGGTCGCGGAGTACCCGTATCGCGGCTGGGGCGACTACCACGTCTGGCCGGGGCCGAACTCGAACACGTTCACGGCCTACGTGATGTCGCGCGTCCCCGGGCTCCAGGCCGCCCTGCCGCCGACCGCGCTCGGCAAGGACTTCCACGCGCTCGGCGACGTGGTCGGGCTCACGCCGAGCCGCACGGGGATCCAGATCCAGCTCGGCGGCTACGTGGGCATGACGATCGGCTGGGTGGAGGGCTTCGAGATGAACTTTCTCGGGCTCGTGACCGGGTTCGACCTGCGACGACCCGCTCTCAAGCTGCCGGGTTGGGGGCGCGTCGGGACGGCAGGCGCCTGACCGGCCGAGTCAGGGCTGGACGGCGGGCGCGATCCTGGTCATCTGCCCGGATGGGAATCGCGCTCCCGGGCTCGCCCGGCCTCCTCCGACCGGCCCTCGCCGGCGTCGCGGCGACGCTGTC
>CAHJXE010000159.1 GCA_903644085.1 Hyphomicrobiales bacterium | reverse complement strand
GCGTGACGCCTCCGCGTTGCCGCGTTCGAGCCACTCGGCGCGGTAGCGGCCCTTGTCCCACGCCTCGCCGATTTCAGCACCGAGGCCGACGGCGCCCGCCCCTGCGGCGAGGTCCGAGACGAGCGCGTCCGAGGCCTCGACCATCCTCGGGTGTCCCTCGTAGCCCACGATCAGCAGGGGGTCGGAGCGGTCGAGGCCGACGCGGGCGTAGAGGTGATGCGACTCCGTCGCGTCGTAGAGCCGGATAAGGGGCGGCTCTGCATGCTGGCGGAACATCTCCTGTACGAGCGCGAGCCCTTGGCTAAGCGAGGGCAGAGCGTAGCCTCGCAGCCTGCGGCAGGTCGGCAGCGGACGCGTCTGGAACGTCGCGCGCGTGACGATCCCCATCGTGCCCTCGGCTCCCAGAAATAGCGCAGGCAGCCAGGGGCCGGCGGCCGCGCGCGGCTTCGGCGCGAGGCTGATCGCGGTGCCGTCGGCGAGCACGACGTCGAGGCCGCGCAGCAGCCGCTCGACGCCGCCGTACTTCGCCGAGTAGGTGCCGGACGAAAGCGTGCCGATCCAGCCGCCGGCCGTCGAGATCCCGAGAGATTGCGGGTAGTGCCCGAGCGTGTGGCCGCGTTCGTTCAGGTAGGCTTCCAGAACGTCGCCCATCACGCCGGCTTCGACGGTGACGTAGCCAGTCACCGGGTCGAAGGCGAGGATGCGATCGAGTCCCGTGAGATCGAGGCAGACCTGCCCCGGCGAAGCGGGGACGCAGGCGCCGGTCACCCCCGATCGCGCGCCCACCGGCACGACCGGACGCCCCTCGCCGGCCGCCCAACGCAGGACGGCCGGGATCTCGTCCGCCGTCGCGACCCGCACCACGGCCTCGGGCACGTGGCGCGCGCGCTTCACGCCATCCCACTTGCGTGAGATCGGCCAAGCGTCGGTGCCGTAAGTCGCGCACGCGTCCGCGTCACGCACCAGACCGGCCGGAACCGACACGTCACGCACGAGATCGTCTAGGTCGAGTTGGTTCGCCATCTCGTCTCTCCTCAAGCTTCGGTCCAGCACGCCGGTATCTCGACGTAGCCGGGGAGTTCCGGCGTACCTAGGATGCCGCGGTGCCGCGCCACGTCCACGATCAGGCGGGCCGCGGTATCGAGCGCCTGCGTGCGGTGAAACGCCTGCGCGAAGCCGTCCCCGATGGCGTAGCTGCCGTGCCATCTCAGGACCGCGACCGGCGCCTCGACGAGAGCGTCCGACAGGGTGTCGTCGATGGCGCTCCACTGCTTGAAGCCGGGCGGAGCATGGACCTGGATGCGCGGACCGAGATAGGAGATCCCGTTCTCGTCGATCGGCGCGATGACGTCGGTGAAATAAGACAGCAGCGTTGCGTGATAAGGGTGGCCGTGCAGCACGACCTGTGCGTCCGTCTTGCGGAAGATGCGCCGGTGCAGCGATAGGTTCACTGAGGCCTCGGGCACCGGCTCATCCGAATGGATCGGGAGGCGCATCAGGTGCTCGGGCTTGAGCTCCTCCTTGGCCGTCTTGGTTCGGGTGATCACGAGTTCGTCCGGCCCCGTGCGCATGGCGCAGTTGCCGCCGCGCATGTGGCAGAGACCCGTCTCCGTCATGAGCCGCATGTAGTGGGTCATCTCCTGACCGATGGCGTCGAGGTTCATGGCTATGGCTCCGGCATGTGGGGGTTGGCGAGTGTGCGGGCGCTCGCCGCGGCGTCCTTGAAGCGGCGGTAGGCTCCCGCGTAAGCGTCTGCGGATTGCGGGCGCGGCTCGTGCCGCCGCCGTACCCGCGCCATGGAGCGGACCGCCGTGGGCAGGTCGGGGTGGATACCGGTCCCGACCGCGCCGAACATCGCCGCGCCGACCAGCCCTGGCTCTTCGGCCTCGACGGTCTCGAGGGGACGGCGGACCACGTCGGCGAGGATCTGCGCCCAGGTCTGCGAGCGCGCCGCCCCGCCGACCAGGCGTAGCAGCGTGGGCCGGTGCCCGACGGCCTCCAAGGCTTCCAGCACCATGCGAAGCGAGAACGCCACGCCTTCGAGGACCGCGCGCACAAGGTGTGCGCGGCCGTGAAGGGGGCGTAGCCCCGCGAACATCGCGGCCGCAGCATCGTTCTGCGGCACGCCAGCGCCCATCAGGTAGGGAACAGCCACGAGGCCGTCGGCCCCGGGCGCGATCGGCTCGGCCTCGCGGATCAGGTCGCCGATCGGCAAGTCGTCCGGACCGGCCACGAGGGCGCGCAACCACTCCAGCATCGCGGCACCGGAAGGCTGGATCCCGAAGACTTCCCACAGGCCCGGCGTCGCGGCGGCCGTGCAGGACAGGAGGCCGGCCGGGTCGGCACTTGGCTCGGCCGTCAACATCGCGCAGGTCGCCGAGGTGCCGATCGAGAGCGTGCCTTCGCCCGCCTTCACCACCCCCGCGCCGAGTTTGTAGCACGTCGCGTCGGAACCGGCGGCGAGCACGGGGATGCCCTGGGCGAGGCCGATGCGCTCGGCTAGTGCCGAGGCGATGCTGCCCACGACCGCGCCCGGTGGCACGAGGGTCGGCAGGGACCGAGGGTCGACGCCTGCCGCCGCGCAGAGCATCTCCTCCCAACGCGTCCCCGCGAGGGCGGCGAGACCGTAATGGGCGGCGTTGGTGTAGTCGGTCGCGAGCGTGCCGGTCAGCTGCAGCAAGGCCGCGGCTTGCGGCCCGGCGAAGTAGGTCGCCGACCCCGACGGGGCACTCCGCCTACGCCACCGCATGATGGCCGGTGCCGACAGCGTCGTGTCCGGGATCAATCCCGTGAGTTCGACGAGGTGCGCACGTCCGCCGCAGCGTCCGACGAACGCGTCGAGCTCCTCGACCGAGCGAGTGTCGGTCCACATCATGGCGCGCCCGACCGGCACCCCGGCTCGGTCGAGGCCGACCACTGTTCCCCTCGCACCCGTGACCGCGAGCGACGCGACATCACCGACCCTCGCACCCGAGCGCGCGATGGCGGCGGTCAACACGTCGATCGGGGCCTCGACGAGATCGCGGGCGTCGAGCTCGGCCTCGCCCGGCTCGGCGGAGTTGACACGCGTCCGCTCGGCCGCGTGACCGACGATCGTCCCGTCCGGATCGACGATCGCGGCCTTGACGACCGAACTCCCTATATCGACCGTGGCAACCAGCACCGCCTGATCCCAAGACGCCGAGTCGCCCGCAAACACGCGCCACACGGCTCCACCCCAGCGTTGGGCTACACATAACATACGTATGCCTTCGCTTTCAAGCCGCTGTGTCGCGCGTGTTCGATGAGCGTCGAGCGGTGGATCATGCCCAACGGACGCGGCCCTGCCGCGAACCGCAGCGCGAGGACGATCATGGCTGACGCTCGGGAGGCAGCGATGCTATCCGTACCTTGCGACACCCCAGTTGCGGCCGATCTCGGATGAGCCCACCCAAAGACCATCGGTTTCGCCGTCGCGTGACGGCCTGGGACGTCGCCCGGGCGGCCGGCGTCAACCAGTCCGTCGTGTCGCGCGCCTTCAATGCCGGGTCCCGGGTCGCGCCCGAGACGCGCGAGCGGCTCCTCGCCATCGCCAAGGAACTCGGTTATGCGCCGAACGCGCTCGCCCGTGGTCTGCTGACCGGGCGGACGCGATTGATCGGGATCACGACGGTCCAGATCAACTCTGAGATTTCGAGCCGACTGCTCCAGAATCTCGGGCTCGGGCTCTTGTCCGTGGATCTACATCCCTTGCTCTTGCCGCTGAGTCCGCAGGGCGTGCTCGCGGACGAGATTCACCGCCTCTTCACCTTCGACGTCGACGCGCTCGTCCTCGTGTCGGCGGCGATCTCGCCCGCACTCGTCGAAGCCTGTACGGCCTGGGGGCGACCGGTCATCCTCCTCAACCGGGTCGCGCCGGGCCACCGTCTCCACTCGATCAGGACCGACGACTACGGCGGGGGACGCCTGGCCGCGCAGCACCTCCTCGAGAGAGGCGCGCAGAGCCTCGCCTTCGTGTCGGGTCCGGCGGATGCCACGAACGTGCAGGCCCGGCGTGACGGATTCTTCGCAGCCGCGGAGGCGGCCGGCCAGCCGCCGCCGCGGATCGTGGCGGGCGATTTCGCCTACCCGAGCGGCGTCGTGGCCGGACGGACGTTGCTCGGCGGGCCGGGGAGGCCGGACGCCGTCTTCTGCGCCAACGACGTCATGGCGCTGGGGCTCATGGACGTGGCGCGGGAACTCGGCATCCGGATCCCGGGGGACCTGCAGGTGGTCGGCTTCGACGACATCACGGCCGCGAGCTTCGCCGGGTATTCGCTCACCACGTTGCGTCACGATCTGGACATCGTGGCGGCCGAGACTGTTGCGTTGCTCGCAGACCTCCAACGAGACGGCGAGGCCTCCCTGGTCGACCGCGTCGTCTCCGCTCGACTGATCGACAGACGATCGACGCACGACCTGTGATCATCAGACGAGGCCGCCGGTCAGCCCCGACGTCACCCGGATTGACATACGTATGCTACGATGATCATTCTGCATGGGTCGGCATGAGCGCTGACGCCTGTTGGTACGAGAATAGCGGGCGCGTGACCCGTCTCTCTCCGCAGCAGGCCTCGGTCGTGAGAGCGAGACAAGACGATCGGGCATAAGCCCGGCGTGAAGAACCGGGAGGCTGAGGATGTCGGGATCCTTGAACGGCCGCACGGCCGTCGTGACCGGGGCGGCGAGCGGCGTCGGCGAGGCCGTCGCGGTTCGGCTGGCGCGATCGGGCGCCAAGGTCGTCGCCTTGGACCTCGATTCCGAGAAGTTGGAGGCGGTGACTCAGCGCATCCGGGATGATGGTGGAATGGCGTCGGCCTACCGTCTCGACGTCTCGGACGAGCGCGAGTGGGAGACCTTCGATCCGTGGCTGCGCGCGACGCACGGGGGCCTGCACGTCTTCGTCGGTAACGCCGGCATTTTCGACGTCCGCAAGGTGGAGGACACCACCCTGGAGCAATGGACGCGGCTGGTCCGCGTCAACCTCGACGGCATATTCCTCGGCACCCGGACGGCGGTGCGGATCATGAAGGATACGCCGGTGGTCGAGGGGACCACACATTCCATCGTCAACATCAGCTCGGTCGGCGGAATCATCGGCGCGCCGTACGGCTCGGCCTACCACGCCACGAAAGGCGGCATCCGGCTGTTCACGAAATCCGTGGCGCTGGAATGCGGTCTGCTCAAGTACCCCATTCGGGCGAACACGGTTCATCCCGGACCGACGGAGACCCCGATGGGAGGTCAACTTCTTCGGGATCGGGCCGCGCTGACCGGGAGCGCGGAGACGGACGTACATGCCGATCTGCTGCGCCTCGTCCCGCTCGGGCGCCTCGGGCAGCCTGACGACATCGCGGGCGCGGTGGCGTTCCTGTCGGGTCCGGAGGCGGGCTTCATGACCGGTTCGGAGATGATCGTCGACGGCGGCTTCACCGCCCGCTAGCGCCGGCGCTCCGCCCACCGATCGCCTCGGTCCAACATGCGCGATTTCGTCTAACAGCACGGGAGGAACGCCGACATGACATCATTTCAGGTCTCAAACCCCGAGGCGATCGACGTCACCACGATCAGGAAGGTCAGGAGGCGCCTGATCCCGTTCGCCATGCTCGCGTTCTTCATCTGCTTTCTCGATCGCGCGAACATCAGCGTCGCGGCACTTCAGATGAACGGCGATATCGGGCTCAGTCCGTCGACCTACGGCTTCGGCGCCGGCATCTTCTTCGTGGGCTACGTGCTGTTCGAGGTGCCGAGCAATCTCATCCTCTACCGCGTCGGTGCCCGTCTCTGGATCGCCCGGATCATGGTGACGTGGGGTCTGATCGCCTCCGCCATGATGTTCGTCCAGGGCACGACCTCGTTCTATACGCTACGCTTCCTGCTCGGCTTCGCGGAAGCAGGCCTTTATCCAGGCATGATCGTGTATCTCTCGCGGTGGTTCCCCGACCAGTCCCGGGGTCGCGCACTCTCCATCTTCCAAACCGCCGCACCCCTCGCGGCGGCCATCGGCACGCCGCTGATGTCGTCTCTATACGGGCTCGACGGCGTCGCCGGTCTGCGCGGCTGGCAGTGGATCTTCCTGGTCACCGGGATACCTGCCGTGATCGCAGGTGTGGCGACGCTGTGGGTGCTGACGGACAGCCCGGAGCGGGCGAACTGGCTGACTCCGGCGGAACGGTCCTGGCTGGTCGGTCAGCTCGATGCCGACCGCCGAAAGAACGGGCACGCGAGCGAGAGCAAGCTCGCGCACAGCTTCGTCAACCCGAGGGTATGGCTGTTCTCGTTCATCTACTTCTTGGCCGTCACCGGCCAATACGGCCTGATCTACTGGCTGCCTCGCATCGTCCAGGACGCGTCGGGAGCCGGCCGGATCGCCACTGGCTTCCTGTCCGCACTTCCCTGGTGCGTCGCGGTGGCGGCCGTGCTCGCCTCGGGCTGGAGCTCCGACCGGTGGAACGAGCGTCGCTGGCACATCTGCGTGCCGCTCCTGTTGGGGGCTGTCGGTCTTCTGATGACGTCCACCTACCTCGACCGCCCCGTGATCGCGATCGCGGCACTTTGTTTGGGCGCAGCCGGGATCAACGCGATGGTGCCGCCCCTGTGGGGACAGCACGCTCTCCTGTTCAGCGGCATCGCGGCCGCAAGTTCCGCCGCTCTCATCAACTCGATCGCGAACTTCGGAGGGTTTCTTGGCCCGTCGATCTTCGGTGCTCTGACCGAGGTCTCGGGCAATGCTCGGACCAGCCTGCTCGTTCTGGCGGGCTTCCTGACGCTCGGAGGATTGTCCGCGACGTTACTGACCCGCCCGAGGGACCGACACCAAGCCTGAACGCTGGGGGCCCGCAGGCAGGCGGCGGCCAGCCAAGCGACGTCGAAATCGACCGAACCCTGCGGTCCGAGAGACGTTGACGCCCTGACATGATGACGGGGGCTCGATGAACCAGCGCTGGCCTGCTCGGGTCTGGATCGTTCGACATGGCGAGAGCGCGGGCAACGTGGCCCGGGACGCGGCCATGACGTCCGGCTCGACGCATATCGACATCGCGGACAGGGACGTCGACGTTGCGCTGAGCGCGCGGGGCGAGCATCAGGCACGCGCGGTCGGAGACTGGTTCGCCGCGAAACCGGTCTCCGAGCGCCCCGAAATCGTGCTCACGTCGCCCTATCGACGGGCGCAGACGACCGCGGACCTGATCCGGGCGACGGGCGGCCTGGCCGACGGGACGCTCGGGCCTATCGTGGACGAGCGCCTTCGGGAGAAGGAGTTCGGCATCCTCGACCGGCTGACGCGCGCGGGGATCGAGCAGCTCTACCCGGAGCAGGCGGAGTTCCGGCGGCTTCTCGGCAAGTTCTACCATCGCCCGCCAGCTGGGGAGAGCTGGTGCGACGTGATCCTCCGGCTCCGGAGCGCGCTCGACACCATCTCGCTCCACCACGGTGGCAAGCGGGTGCTGATCGTCGGGCATCAGGTCGTGGTTCTCTGCCTGCGCTATCTCATCGAGAACATGACGGAACAGGAGATCCTCGCGGTCGATGCCGAGGGGGACGTGGCGAACTGCTCGGTGACGGAGTACGCGCTCGACGCTCGGGCGGGAGCGGACGGCGAATTGATG
>CAHJXE010000158.1 GCA_903644085.1 Hyphomicrobiales bacterium | reverse complement strand
GCGGCCGCCGCGGGCGGCGGGGCGGATCAACAGGCTCAGGCCGAGCCGCTGCCCGTGCTGCTCGCCTCCGCGGACGCCGCCAAGGGCGCGTCCGCGACCAAGAAGTGCCAGGCGTGTCACAACTTCGACAAGGGCGGCCCGAACAAGATCGGCCCGAACCTCTACGGCGTGATCGAGCGGCCGAAGGGCTCGCACGAGGGCTTCGCGTATTCCTCCGCCATGAAGGGACAGGGCGGGAGTTGGAGCTTCGAGGACATCAACCACTTTCTCACGAGCCCGAAGGGTTACGTGAAGGGCACGATCATGGCGTTCGCGGGCGTGTCGAGCCCCAAGGAGCGCGCCGACATCATTCGCTACCTCGACACGCTGTCGGACAGCCCCGTGCCGCTGCCGAAGGCGGAGCCGGCCGCCGCCACCCAGCCGGCCCCGGCGCCCGGCGCCTCGCAGTCGGAGCAGCAGAAATCGCCCGCGATGCCGGGCCAGCGCGTCGAGCCAGGGCCGGCGCCCCTCAAGGCCCAGCCCACGACAGGCGAGACGCAGAATCAGCCGAACGCCGCGAAGCAGCCGACGCCGACCGCCGAGCCGAACACGCAGAAGCCGTGATCCGAGACGTCTCGCGTTCAAGGACTTACCCGATCGGAGCCCGGATGTGGCGTCGTGACGACCGCCCCTGAAGACGCGCTCACCGACCGGGTCGCTCGCAAAGCCGACACAATCCTGCGGCGGGTTGAGCGGATGACAGATCCCGCGAATCCACTCGCCTTCGGCCTCAAGCGTCGCGACCTCCTGATCGGCGGTGCGGCGGCCGGCCTCTCGCTCGGCGTGGGCGTTCGCCCCGCCGCGGCAGCCGAACCCGCGGCTCCGGCGCCGGAATGGCGGCACGGCCTCTCGCTGATGGGGACGCCGCGCTACGAAGCCGGTTTCGCGAATTTCGGCTATGTCCGTCCCGACGCGCCCAAGGCCGGCCTTCTGCGGCTCGGGCAGCAGGGCAGCTTCGACAGTTTCAACTTCTTCGTCGCGGGCGTGAAGGGTGAACTCGAGGCTGGGATCGGCGGGTTCCTGACCGACTCGCTGATGACGCCCTCCGACGAGGAGGTCGGGACCGGGTACGGGCTGATCGCGGAGGCGGTGCGCTACCCGGACGACCGCAGCTCAGTGACCTACCGGCTACGCGAGGCCGCGACCTTTCAGGACGGATCGCCGATCACGCCGGCGGACGTGGTCTTCACCTTCGAGACCTTGAAGGCGAACTCGCCGACCTACGCGTTCTACTACCAGAACGTCGCGAAGGCCGAGGCCACCGGCCCGCGCGAGGTCACCTTCACGTTCTCGGAGACCGGGAACCGCGAGCTGCCGCAGATCGTGGGCGAGATGCCGGTTCTGTCGAAGGCCTGGTGGACGGGCACGCGGCCGGACGGCACGCGCCGGGATCCGACGCAGACGACGCTGGAGCCGCCGCTCGGCTCCGGCCCCTACCGGCTCAAATCCTTCGAGGCTGGGCGCTACGCCCTCTACGAACTCGTGCCGACCTACTGGGCGCGCGACCTCAACGTGAACCGGGGGCGGCACAATTTCCGCGAGATCCGCTTCGAGTACTATCGCGACGGCAGCGTGCTGATCGAAGGCTTCAAGGGAGACAGCTACGATTACCGGGCCGAGAACAGCGCGCGCGCCTGGTCGACCGGCTACGACTTCCCGGCGGTCGCCGAGGGCCGGGTGGTCAAGGAGGAGTTCCCGGTCCGCTCCTCCGGGGTCATGCAGGGCTTCGCGTTCAACCTGCGCCGGCCGCTATTCCAGGACGGGCGGGTGCGGCGCGCCTTCAATCTCGCGTTCGATTTCGAGGAGACGAACCGCACGCTGATGTACAGCCTCTACACACGCGTGGATTCCTACTTCTTCGGCAGCGAACTCGCCTCGTCGGGCCTGCCGGAGGGCCGCGAGCGTGCGATCCTGGAGGCGCTCCGCGACAAGGTCCCGGCCTCGGTTTTCACGACGCCCTACAAGAACCCGGTCAACGGCAGCACGGACGCGGTGCGCACGAACCTGCGCGAGGCGCTGCGGCTCTTGGGCGAGGCGGGCTATGAACTCAAGGGCCGGCAACTCGTCGCGAGGGCGACCGGCGTGCCGCTCCGGGTCGAGTTCCTGGAATACGATCAGAACCTGGAGCGCGTGGTGCTGCCCTACCGGGCGGCCTTGGAGCGGATCGGCATCGGGGCGGATCTGCGGATCATGGACGCCGCGCAATACCAGAACCGCCTGCGCGGCTACGATTTCGACATCACCACGAGCCTGTGGCCGGAATCGCTCTCGCCCGGCAACGAGCAGCGCGAATACTGGGGGTCGCAGGCGGCGGACCGGCCGGGCTCGCGCAACGTCATCGGCATCAAGGATCCCGGGGTCGACGCGCTGATCGACACCATCATCTTCGCGCAGGACCGCGAGGACCTCGTGGCCGCGACCCGCGCGCTCGACCGGGTGCTCCTCGCGCACGATTACGTGGTGCCGCAATGGGCCTCCCGCGTCACCCGCACGGTGCGCTGGAACCGCTTCGGCCATCCCAGCCGCGAGGCCGATTACGGCGGCTCCGGCTTCCCATCGACCTGGTGGTACGACAAGGCGCTGGCCGCCAAGACGGGCGTTCCGCGGTGAGGGATGTCGCATCCCCATCGGTCAAGTCCGAGAGCGAGGCGCGGGAACCCTCTCCCAGTGGAAGAGGGTAGGGTGAGGGGTTACGACGTTTCCGGAGAGGGCGCTTCCCCCTCACCCGGTCGGCTTCGCCGGCTCGACCTCTCCCCCTCGGAGAGAGGTACTTCGCGCCAGACCCGGCGAGGCTTGTTGGTCGGCACGGCCGCCATGTCTGTCGCGCTCGCCCTGCCGGGCAACGCACAAGCAGCCGACACCGAGAGCCACGGCCTCTCGATCTTCGACGACCTCACCTATCCGCCGGACTTCCCCCACTTCGCCTACGTGAACCCGGGCGCCCCGAAGGGCGGCTCGTTCTCGACGCAGATCGCCACCACGCAGGGCAACCAGAACTTCGACACCTTCAACACGCTGAACATCTACGTGCTGAAGGGGGACGGCGCGGCCGGGATGGAGGGCACCTTCACGAGCCTGATGGCCCGCGCGCTGGACGAGCCGGACGCGCTCTACGGGCTCGCGGCGGCGAGCGTGCGGCGCAGCCCCGACGGGCTGACCTATCGGTTCGCGATGCGCCCGGAGGCGCGCTTCCACGACGGGTCGCGGCTCTCCGCGCACGACGCCGCGTTCTCCTTCGAGACGCTGAAGGCCCACGGCCATCCCCGCATCGCGCAGACCTTACGCTGGATGGTCGGGGCCGAGGCCGAGGGCGAGGACGTGCTGCGCGTGACCTTCGCGCCCGAGCGATCGCGCGACCTGCCGCTGATCGTCGCCGCCCTGCCGATCTTCAGCCGCGCCTATTACGCCACCCGCGAGTTCGAGGCCGCGACGCTCGACGTGCCGCTCGGCTCCGGCCCCTACCGCGTGGCGCGCTTCGAGGCCGGGCGCTCGATCACCTTCGAGCGCGTGCGCGACCACTGGGCCGAGCGCCTGCCGGTCGCGGTCGGGCAGAACAATTTCGACGAGATCCGCTTCGAGTATTTCCGCGACCGGCAGGTGGCGTTCGAGGCCTTCAAGGCGGGCGTGTTCACCTTTCGCGAGGAGTTCACGGCCCGGCTCTGGGCGACGGGCTACGAGTTCGGCGCCGTCACGGAGGGCAAGGTGCGGCGTGACACGATCCCGGACGGGACGCCGTCCGGTATGCAGGGCTGGTTCTTCAACGGGCGCCGGCCGCGCTTCGCCGACCCGCGGGTCCGGGAGGCGATCGGCCTCGCGTTCGACTTCGCGTGGATCAACCAGAACGTCATGTACGGCGCCTACCGCCGCACGGCGTCCTATTTCGAGAACTCGGAGTTGCGGGCGGTCGGGCCACCGTCGCCGGCGGAGCGCGCGCTCTTGGAAACCGCGCGGGGCCGCGTGCCGGACGAGGTGTTCGGCGAGCCGTTCTCACCCCCCGACTCGGACGGGTCGGGCCAGGACCGCGCGCTGCTGCGCCGCGCCGACGTGCTGCTGCGCGAGGCGGGCTGCCGGCGTGACGGGTCCGTGCTGAAGCTGCCCTCGGGCGAGGCGCTCGCCTTCGAGTTCCTGGATTTCCAGCCGACGCTGCAGCCGCACACGCAGCCCTTCGTGCGCAACCTCGCGCTCCTCGGGATCACGGCCTCGATCCGGGTCGTGGACGCCGCGCAGTACCAGCGCCGGCTGGAGGATTTCGACTTCGACCTCACCGTGCAGCGCTACGCGACCTCGCCGACGCCGGGCGAGGCGCTGCGGCAGGTCTTCGGCTCGCGCGCCGCCGCGACGCGGGGTTCGCAGAACATCGCCGGGATCGCGGACCCGGTGGTCGACGAACTGCTCGAGCGCATCGTGAACGCCCAGACCCGCGACGACCTCCAGGTCGCCTGCCGGGCGCTCGACCGGGTGCTGCGCGCGGGGCGCTACTGGGTGCCGATGTGGTACTCGGCCCAGCACCGGATCGCGCATTGGGACGTGTACGGCCGGCCCGACGCGGCGCCCCGCTACGACCTCGGCGCGCCCGCCGCATGGTGGTACGATCGCGAGAAGGCGGCGCGGATCGGGCGCGAGTGACGCCGCGCCGGGAGACCCCATGGCCGCCTACATCCTGCGACGCCTCCTCCTCATGGTGCCGACCGTGTTCGGCATCATGCTGATCTCCTTCGTCATCGTGCAGTTCGCACCGGGCGGGCCGATCGAGCGCATCCTCGCGCAGGTGAAGGGCACGGATGCGGGCGCGACCTCGCGCATCTCGGGCGGCGGGGGCGACCTCGGGGCGGCGCGCGCCGCGATCGGGGCGGACGCCTCCTCGTCGCGCTATCGCGGCGCGCAGGGGCTCGATCCCGCCTTCATCAAGCAGCTCGAGACGCAGTTCGGCTTCGACAAGCCCGCGCCCGAGCGCTTCGCCAAGATGCTGTGGGACTACGCGCGCTTCGATTTCGGGCGCAGCTACTTTCGCGACGTCTCCGTGCTGCAGCTCATCCGCGAGAAGCTGCCCGTCTCGATCACGCTGGGGCTGTGGATGACGCTGCTCTCCTACGCGGTGTCGATCCCGCTCGGCATCCGCAAGGCCGTCACCGACGGGCAGGCCTTCGACGTGTGGACGTCGGGCGTCGTGATCGTCGGCTACGCGATCCCGTCCTTCCTCTTCGCGATCCTGCTCATCGTGCTCTTCGCGGGCGGGTCGTTCTACCAGCTCTTCCCGCTGCGCGGGCTCACCTCCGACAACTGGGCGCAGCTCTCCTGGCCCGCCCGCGCGCTCGACTATGCCTGGCACATCGCGTTGCCGATCACCGCCATGGCGCTCGGCGCCTTCGCGACCTCGACGCTGCTCACCAAGAACTCGTTCCTGGACGAGATCCGCAAGCAATACGTGCTCACCGCGCGCATGAAGGGCCTGTCCGAGCGCGGCGTGCTCTACGGGCACGTCTTCCGCAACGCGATGCTGATCGTGGTGGCGGGCTTTCCCGGAGCCTTCATCTCGGCCTTCTTCGCGGGCTCGCTCCTCATCGAGACGATCTTCTCGCTCGACGGGCTCGGGCTCCTCTCCTTCGAGTCGATCGTGAACCGCGACTACCCGGTCGTGTTCGCGAACCTCTACATCTTCTCGCTCCTCGGCCTCGTGGTGAACCTCCTGTCGGACCTGACCTACACCTGGATCGACCCGCGCATCGATTTCGAGACCCGGGAAGCGTGAGCGTGTCCGACGCCGCCACGGTGCCCGAACTCGACCGCGTGCCCGTGGTCTCGCCCGCGCAATCGCCGTTCGCGCCGCCGCTGCCGCGCGAGGGCTACGTGCGCCTCTCCCCGATCAACCGGCGGCGCTGGCTGAACTTCAAGGCGAACCGGCGCGGCTACTGGTCCTTCGTGATCTTCCTCGTCCTGTTCGTCGCGAGCCTCTTCGCCGAGTTCATCGCGGGCGACCGGCCGATCCTCGCGAGCTACAAGGGCGAGCTGATCTATCCCGTCGCGGTCGACTACCCGGAGGAGAAGTTCGGCGGCTTCCTGGCGGTCACCGATTACCGCGACCCGGTCGTCGCGAAGGAGATCGCGGAGAACGGCTGGGCGATCTGGCCGCCGATCCGCTTCTCCTACGATACGCGCAACCTCGACCTGCCGACGCCCGCCCCGTCTCCGCCGACCTGGCGGCTGACGGACGCGCAGTGCCGGCCGATCAGCGAGAAGCGGGGCGCGGCGCCCCCGCCCGGCGAGGCCTGCCGCGGGCTCGAGCGCAACTGGCTCGGCACGGACGACCAGGGCCGCGACGTCGTGGCCCGGCTCATCTACGGGTTCCGGCTCTCGGTCGTGTTCGGGCTCATCCTGGCGTCGATCTCCTCCGCGATCGGCGTGCTGGCCGGCGCCGTACAGGGCTATTTCGGCGGCTGGACGGACCTCCTGATGCAGCGCTTCATCGAGGTGTGGACCTCGCTGCCCTCGCTCTACCTCCTGATCATCATCTCCTCGATCATCACGCCGAGCTTCTTCGTGCTGCTCGGCATCCTGCTCCTGTTCGAGTGGGTGTCGCTCGTGAGCGTGGTGCGGGCGGAGTTCCTGCGCGGGCGCAACTTCGAGTACGTCCGGGCGGCGCGCGCGCTCGGGCTCTCCAATGCCCGCATCATGTGGCGCCACCTTCTGCCGAACGCGATGGTCGCGACCCTGACCTTCCTGCCCTTCAACCTGAACGGCTCGATCTCGACCCTGACCTCGCTCGATTTCCTGGGCTTCGGCCTGCCCCCGGGCTCGCCCTCGCTCGGAGAACTCCTGGCGCAGGGCAAGGCAAACCTTCAGGCGCCCTGGCTCGGCCTCTCGGGCTTCGCGGTGATCGCCGCCATGCTGAGCCTCCTCATCTTCGCCGGCGAGGCGGTGCGCGACGCGTTCGACCCGAGGAAGAGCATGGCGTAGGACTGCGCCGGAAGGAGATCGCGCATGAACAGGATCGTTCGCGAGCATTACCCCGCCGCCCTGCTGCCTGAGGACCTCAGGGCCGGGCTCGACCTCGACGCGCACGTGACCGTGTCGGTCGAGGTGGAGACGCGCGCCGAGCAGGTCGATCTGGACGCCATTTTCGGTCGTGCGGGCAAGTCGCCTACCCGTACGGCCGGAGAGATCGATGCCGAACTCGCCGCCTTGCGGGACGAGTGGCAATATCGTGACTGAGCTGCCTCGGGTGTACCTCGACGCGAACGCATTCATCTACGCGCTTGAGGGGGTCAGGGAGCAACCTGAGATCTCCGATCAACTCCTTGCGTTGTTCGACCTCATTCGGACAGGTCGGAGTGTCGGCATGACCAGCGAGCTGACCTTGGCGGAGATCCTGATTGGCCCAGAACTGCGCGTTCAGAGAACCTTGAAACGCGACTATCTCGACCTGCTCCATCCGCATCAGAGCTTCTTCGACCTCCGCCCGATCACGCGCGACATCCTGATCGACAGCGTGACCTATCGGGCGCGAGTTCACCCCACGAGGCCGGGTCCGGACGAGCATAAACGCAACTTCCTGCCCGACGCGATCCACGTCGTGACCGCCCTAGCGGCGGGAGCG
>CAHJXE010000157.1 GCA_903644085.1 Hyphomicrobiales bacterium | reverse complement strand
TCGCGCGAGGAATGACGGAGGCGAAGCCGAGAGGCAGGGGAAAATAGCCGACGGACGCCGTTGCCCGAGCCGATCGAGGAAGCGCAGCGCCCGACCCCCGGCCAGATCCGCCCATCACAGGACGACAGGACGGACCACCCCGAGACAGAAGCACGGGAGAGAACACGAGGCGTACTCACCAAACACCTCCGCGCCGGGCAAATGCTCCTCATTGCCTGATCGCTTCACCTCGCCACGCTGACCTTCGGGGTGCCACCCCGGCCTGGACGCGGCCCGACATCCTCTCGCGCGAGACGCTGAGCGATCGGCCTGGCCAGCGACTTCTAGACGCGGTGTACCACCGAACCGGCCGCGAGGGACTGCAAACGTCAAGCTAACCCGCGACGCCCTAGACTGCCGTGCTCCGACCGGGGGCGCCCGACGTCGTGGAACGCTAGCTGTCAGCTCGCGGCCCCCGCCAGCGGTCTTCAGCTTTCGCGGAGCCGAGAGCCCGTGAATATCCAGCGATCGTGCAACATGCGTGCACGCCGTTTCGAGGTCCGCAGGCGGCGTCGAGGACAATTGACAGCTACGTGGGTCAAAGCAATCAACGACAAACTTGTGCGTATCCGAGCGTATCTTGTGCTCCGTCACGCTCGTTTGAGCTTGACGACCTCTAGAGGACATTCCAAGTGTCGGATGAGCACGATCTGTGCTGGAGAATGATCGATGTCATCTGAATTCGAGCAGAGCGGGGCGACGTTCGCCGAACTAACCGCAAGCATCGTGTCGGCGTTTGTCGCCAACAATCGTGTGGGCGCGGCCGAGCTGCCCGAGGTGATCGCGTCGATCCACTCGGCATTACGCGGCCTGGGCGAGACGAAGACCGTCGAGGCCGAGAAGCCGGTTCCCATGATGTCGATCAAGAAGACGATCACGCCGGACCATCTGGTCAGCCTCGAGGATGGACGTCGCTACAAGTCGCTGAAGCGTCACCTCTCCGGACGAGGCCTGTCGCCAGACGAGTACCGCGCAAAGTGGGGTCTCGCGAAGGATTACCCGATGGTGGCGCCAAACTATGCGAAGCAGCGCTCGGAGCTCGCGAAGGCGCTCGGCCTTGGCCAGCAGCGCCGCAAGTCGGTCGAGCCTGTTCCGGAACCTGTTCCCGCCCCCGTCGAGGCCGCAGCCCCGAAGAAACGCGGCCGGCCGAAGACAACAGCCGTGGCCGAAGCGGCCTGATGAGAGTGCCGGCGGCGAACTCCCGCCGGCATCCCGTCTGTTACAAATTGGCTCGGGTGCGAGTTGCTGCACCTGAGGTCACGATTGCTCACGAACGCGGTCGCGGCCACGTCTCTGGCTATGTCCGGTCAGGCCGATTGGGCAGGAGCGGAGTTGAGCCGAGCGCGTTCGGGAGCGTAGGCGTGGCCCGGGTCTGCGACACCGTCGCGAAAGGGACTGAACTCCAAGGGGACGGCGTGGAAGCGGGCTCGAAAAATCAAGCGACGAGGCCGAGCGGAATCAGCAGCAGCAATCGCGCAACTGAGATGCGCGGCACGGGATGCTGAGGTGGGTTAGCCGCGACCAGCGCATCAGTTCGCGCTTCGGTCGTCGAGTAAGCTATCAGCACCCGTCCACCGGCGCGGCGCCCTCCCAACACGATCATCTGGAGGCGGTTCTGTCCTTCGCCTATGGCTCGGTGGAGGCGCGAGTAGGCGAAGCTTCAACCGAGCCTGCGTCTGCCTCCGCCTGACGGACCGCGACCTCCTCGCGCAAGCCGCGGCTCGACAGCAACATCTCGGCGAGAAATGCCGCGACCGCTCCGATGGCGGAAACGAGCGCGAAGCCGAAGGCGGCGAACAGGGCGGTCGCGACACCCGAATTGCGCAGGCTTCCGACGAACAGGAGGAGCGCCGCCAGGCATGTGAGCGCACCGCCGATCGCGCCGAGCACGACGGCGACATCCAGGAACCGCGTACGCCGCTTGAGGAAGGCCAGTTGCGCCGAGAGATGCGCAGCTTCCGCTGCGTTGGCCCCTGCCACCAGCGCCGCCATCCGGTCGACCTGGTCGGCGACCCGCCCGAGCCGCGTGCTGAACACGTTCAGCAACGCCGCGATCCCGGATAGGAGGAAGGCCGGTGTGAGAGCCGTTTGGATGACGTGGGCGACGTCCTCGATCTGAAGCATGGGCATCTGTACCTTGGGATTGGCCTCGGCGCGCGGAACGCGACGTGTCGGTGACAATGGCAGACGCGCCCACGGCGGTCCCGACCGGTATTCTGAGCAGAGGGAAGCGATACATGCTGGCAGGCCTCCAGGAACGAAGCAGAAGCCAGCTGGCGCCCTTGCTCCATCGCCTCTCCCGAGGCCGTCCGGAGCGGGTAGGATATTCGCGTGCCGGGCTGGTTTGGATGTCGATCTTGGGCGTCGTCGACCTCGCCGCGAGCGCGAGGGCCGACCAGCCGCGGCTCGTCTGCGATCTCACGCCCGTCCTGTCCGGGACGTTCGAAGGCGACCGGCTGCGGACGGGTGGACCCGTCCGCGAGAATGACGAGCGGGTGCGACTGACCTTCAGCGCAATGGACCCGAAAGCCGGGACCGCCCGGATGATCGTCGGCGAGAGCGTCTCCGGCGAACTCGACGTCGCCATGACGAGCGAACCAGGCGTGATCGGATTCCTGGTCGAGAAGAGCAGGTCGTCGAAGATTTTGGTGACGGTCCAGACCAAGGCACCGGTGGGGCCGCAGGGATGGCCGGCCATCATGTCCCAGCACGGCTGGCCCGAGGGCACCGTCACCCTGCGGGCACTCAGTGGGGCGTGTCGGCTTCGGGCTGCTTGAGGCGTGACGACCTTCTTTACCGCCGACACGCATTTCGGGGACACCCATATCCTGCGTCGTCGCACAGCGTTCTCAAGCATGGTGGAGCACGATGCAGCG
Source organism: Hyphomicrobiales bacterium (assembly GCA_903644085.1). Classification (GTDB taxonomy): domain Bacteria; phylum Pseudomonadota; class Alphaproteobacteria; order Rhizobiales; family Beijerinckiaceae; genus Enterovirga. The sequence goes on along the minus strand of CAHJXE010000157.1, from coordinate 4,747 downwards.
CTGGTCGCGGCATGGAACGAGGTGGTGTCGCCCGACGACGAGATCTGGCATATCGGCGACTTCGCGGCGGGTGCGAGCCGAGTGGAATGCGCCCGCATCTTCGGCGCGCTGAACGGCACCAAGCGGCTCGTCCGCGGCAACCACGATACGAACCGCGTGCTGAACCTTCCTTGGCACGAGCCTCCAGTGGAGACCGCCAGGATCACGGTCCACGACGGCGCCGGCACCGAATGCCGATTGTTTCTGGCGCACTACGCCCATCGTGCGTGGCCGGGGCTGTGGCGCGGCACGCGTCACCTCTACGGCCACACGCACGCCACCCTCCCCGATACCAGGTTCTCCTGCGACGTGGGGGTGGATGCGTGGGACTACCGCCCAGTCGACATCACTCGCATCGTCGCGCGCCAGGACGCGGCTGACATGATCCCCGAGGAGCTCTTCCGGGATAGCCGCGACGGGCGGGCGGCTGCGTCATGAGTTCCACCGTCACGCCGCCCTGACGATCGCCGCCGCGTCGGAACGCCGAAGCCGGACATTCCGCGCCGGTATCTACGACTCTGGCACAAGCCGCTATCGGAAGTTCCGCGGCGTGACCCTGATGGCGTCGACGTGGCGTTCCGGGACGTAGATGTCGCGCGGCTTCGGGCGGGTCGGGCGCTCGCGGGAGTCGTGGCCCGGGCTGCCGTGGTGGAACTCGTCGCCGCGGCCGTGGGGCAGCGGGAAGGCGGCGTCGCGGGTGCCGACGCTCGCGAGCTCGGCCGAGAGGTCGGTGAGGCGCTCCGCCACGAGGTGGACGACCTCGCCCTCGCGCTGGACGCGACCGCGGACCGCCACCATGCCGGCGCCGAGCACGATCCGGCGGTGGGCCTCGAACACGTCCGTCCAGACGACGAGGTTCGCGACCCCGGTCTCGTCCTCGATCGTGATGAACATGACGCCCTTCGCCGACCCCGGCCGCTGGCGCACGAGGACGAGCCCCGCGACCTCGACCCGGCGCCGGTCGCGCGACGCGCTGGCCTCCGCGCAGGTGACCATGCGGCGCCGCGCGAGGTCGGCGCGCAGGAACGAGACGGGGTGGGCGCGCAGCGTCAGCCCGACATGGCCGTAGTCCTCGACCACCTCCGCGCCCGCCGTCATCGGCCGGAGCGCCACCACGGGCTCGGCGAGTTCGGACGCGATCACCTGATCCCGAGCCGTCGCGGCCGCGAAGAGCGGCAGCGGCTCGTCGCGTAGCGCCTTGATAGCCCAGAGCGCGTCCCGTCGCGTCAGGCCGAGCCCGGCGAGGTATGCGTCCGCCTCCGCGAGCTCGACCAACGAGGCGATCGGGACGCGCACGCGGCGCCAAAGGTCGTCGAGCGAGGCGAAGGGCCGGTCGCCGCGGTTCGCCACGATCCGGGCGGCGTCCGCGTTGGCGAGGCCGCGCACCATGCGCAGGCCGAGCCGGACCGCCAAGCGCTCGTCGCCGGCCGGCTCCAGCGTGCAGTCCCAGCGCGAGGCGTTGACGCAGACGGGCCGGACCTCGACCCGTGTTCCTGGGCGTCGCGCACGATCTGCGCGGGTGCGTAGAAGCCCATCGGCTGCGCGTTGAGGAGGGCCGCGCAGAACACGTCCGGGTGCCAGCACTTCAGCCACGAGGACGCGTAGGCGACGAGCGCGAAGCTCGCCGCGTGGCTCTCCGGGAAGCCGTAGGAGCCGAAGCCTTCGAGCTGGCGGAAGGTGCGCTCGGCGAACTCGCGCTCGTAGCCGTTCGCCACCATGCCGTCGACGAGCTTGTCCCTGAAGTGCGAGACCCCGCCCGTGTGCTTGAAGGTCGCCATGGCGCGCCGGAGCTGGTCGGCCTCGCCCGGGGTGAAGCCGGCGCACTCGATCGCGACCCGCATGGCCTGCTCCTGGAAGAGCGGCACGCCGAGCGTCTTGCCCAGCACTCGCTCCAGCTCGGGCTTGGGGTAGACCACCTCCTCCCGGCCTTCGCGACGGCGCAGGTAGGGGTGCACCATGTCGCCCTGGATCGGGCCCGGCCTGACGATCGCGACCTCGATCACGAGGTCGTAGAAGGTGCGCGGCTTCATGCGCGGCAGCATCGCCATCTGCGCCCGGCTCTCGATCTGGAAGGTGCCGAGCGTGTCGGCCCGGCGGATCATCGCGTAGGTGCGCGGGTCCTCGGCCGGGATGGTCGCGAGGTCGAGGCGGATGCCCTTGTGCTCGTCGAGGAGGTCGAAGCCGCGGCGCATGCAGGACAGCATGCCGAGCGCCAGCACGTCGACCTTCATGAAGCGGAGCGCGTCGATGTCGTCCTTGTCCCATTCGATCACCTGCCGGTCCGCCATGGCGGCGGGCTCGATCGGCACGAGCTCGTCCAGCCGGTCGCGGGTCAGCACGAAGCCGCCCGGGTGCTGCGAGAGGTGGCGCGGCGCGCCGATCAGCTGCGACGCGAGGTCGAGCGCGAGCCGCAGACGGCGGTCCGCGAGGTTGAGGTTCAGCCCCTCGACGTGCTTCGGCTCGACGCCCTCCGACCAGCCCCAGATCTGGGGCGACAGGGACTTCGTCAGGTCCTCGGGCAGGCCCAGAGCCTTGCCGACGTCGCGCAGCGCGCCCTTGGCGCGGTAGCGGACCACGGTGGAGCAGAGCGCCGCGCGGTCGCGTCCGTAGGTGGCGTAGACCCACTGGATCACCTCCTCGCGCCGCTCGTGCTCGAAGTCGACGTCGATGTCGGGCGGCTCGCGCCGCTCGACCGACACGAAGCGCTCGAACAGGAGGTCGTTGCGGTCGGGGTCGATCGACGTGATGCCGAGCACGTAGCAGACGGCCGAGTTCGCGGCCGACCCCCTTCCCTGGCACAGGATGCCGCGCGAGCGTGCAAACCGCACGATCGAGTTCACGGTGAGGAAGTAGGGCGCGTAATCGAGGGTCGCGATGAGGTTCAGCTCGTGCACGAGGCTCGCCCGGACGGGGTCGGGCAGGCCTTCCGGGTAGCGCTCCGTCGCGCCCTCCCAGGTGAGGGTCTCCAGCGCCTGCTGCGGGGTCAGCTCGGGGAAGAGGCGCTCCTCCGGGTACTGGTAGGCGAGCTCGTCGAGCCGGAAGCGGCAGCGCTCGGCGAGCGCGGCCGTGCGCGCGAGCGCGTCCGGGTAGGCGGCGAACAGCCGATGCATCTCGGCCGGCGGCTTCAGGTACCGGTCGGCGTGTCGCTCGCGCCGGAACCCCGCCTCGTCGATCGCGACGTTGTGGCGGATGCAGGTGACGACGTCCTGCAGGATGCGCCGCCCCGGCTCGTGGAACAGGACGTCGTTCGTCACGATTGTCGCGATCCGCATGCTCGCCGCCATGTTGGACAGGCGCCAGAGCCGCAGCTGGTCGTTCGGGCGCCGGCGCAGCGTCAGCGCCACATAGGCGCGGTCGCCGAAAGCCCGGGCGAGGCGCCGCAGCTGGACCGCGCAGGTGTCGTCGGGCTCGTCGGGCACGAGCACGACGACGAGCCCGTCGCCGTACGCCACGAGGTCGGCCCAGCCGAGCTCGCAACGTGCCTTGCCGCCCCGGCCCTTGCCGAGCGACAGGAGCCGGCACAGCCGCGCGTAGGCGTCCCGGTCGGTCGGGTAGACCAGCACCGACACGTCGTCCGCGAGGTCGAGCCGGCAGCCGACCACCAGCCGTATGCCGGTCGCCTTCGCGGCCTCGTGCGCGCGCACGATGCCGGCGAGCGAGTTGCGGTCGACGACCGCGAGCGCCTCGATGCCCATCAGCGACGCGGTCGCGAAGAGCTCCTCGGGCGAGGACGCACCGCGCAGGAACGAGAAGTGCGAGGTGACCTGGAGCTCGGCGTAGCGCGGGCTCACCCGAAGATCCCGTGCGGGCTCACCCAAAGATCCCGTGCAGGAACCAGCGATGCGAGCCGGTCGCCGGGTCCTCGCCGTCGCCCGCGCGGAAGATCCAGTAGCGCTCGCCCGCGTCGTCCTCGACCCGGAAGTAGTCGCGCACCGCCACGAGCTCGGCCTCGCGCCGCCACCACTCGCCGAACACCCGCTCCGGTCCGTCCGCGCGCCTTACGCGGCGGCGGATGCCGCGCCACGTGAAGGCGACCGGGGGATGGTCGGGCAGGAGGGCGAGGGCCTCGATCGTCTCAGGCGACGCGAGAAGCCGCGAGGGCCGCGGCCAATGGCCGGGCCAGCCCACCCCATCGTCCGGCGCCAAGGCGGCGACGCGGGCGGCGGAGCGCTCGGGCACGTCGCTCGCGACCGGCGCCATGCGGTAGAGCCCGCGCTCGCCGACCCGGTTCGCCAGGACGTCGATCAGCCCGGAGACGTCCGGCTCCGCCTCTTCGACCAGCGAGGACGCGACCTGCCGTGCGCCGAGCGGCTCGGCCAAGGTCGCCGCGAGGCTCATCGCCTCGATGCCGAAGCCCGGGTCGACCGTCTCGATGCGGTCGCACAGGAGCCGGGTCAGGCGCCGCGCGTCCCGGTTCGGCCTTGCTGTGCCGATCCGGATCGCCTGGCGGTGATCGTCGACTCGGGCTAACAGGAGGTCGAGGCGGCGCGCACCGAGCCCGCGCGTCTCCAGCGCGGCACACAGCGCCTCGACGAGCTTCGCGACATAGCGGGCGATGGTCTCCGGCGCGCCGATCGGCTCCGCGAAGGCTTGGTCCACCTCGACGAGGTCGGGCGTGCGCACCGGCTCGATCGGCTCGGGCGCGTGACCCAGCGCCTGGTCGAGGCGCCGGCCGAGCTCCGGCCCGAAGCGCAGCGTCAGCGGCGCG
>CAHJXE010000156.1 GCA_903644085.1 Hyphomicrobiales bacterium | reverse complement strand
CGCTGCTGCGCTCGGGCAAGCCGCTCGACGCCGTCGCGACCGCGACCGCGTCCGGCCTCGACATCGACCTGCGCGGCTCGGGTCCGCTCGGCGAGGCGACGCGGCAACGCCTCGTCGGCATCGCGCGCGACCTCGACCTCGCGCGGCTGTCACGTCACGGCGAGATCCTGATCGAGGCGCGGCGGCCCACGATCCCGGTCGGGACGGCCGCCCTCTCGCCGCCGCCGGGCGGCTTTCTCCAGGCGACCGCGGCGGGCGACCGGATCCTGGCCGAGGCGGTCCGGGAGGCGTGCTCGGGCTCGAAACGCGTGGCCGACCTCTTCGCCGGCAGCGGCCCCTTCGCGCTCCGCCTCGCCGAGCGGGCCGAGGTCCACGCCGTCGAGAGCAACCCGGCCTCGCTCTCCGCGCTGGACCGTGCGGTACGCGCGGCCTCCGGCTTGCGCCGTGTCACCACCGAGGCGCGCGACCTCTTCCGCCGCCCGCTCCTCGCGCCCGAGATCGCGCGCTTCGACGCGATCGTGCTCGACCCGCCCCGCGCGGGCGCGGAGGCGCAGGTTCGTCAGCTGACGACGGGATCCTGTGAGCGCGTCGTCATGGTGTCCTGTGATCCGGGGACATTCGCGCGCGATGCCGCGGCGCTCGTCGGGTCCGGCTTCCGGCTGGAAAGCGTGCTGCCGGTCGACCAGTTCAAGTGGAGCGCCCACGTGGAGTTGGTCGGGGTGTTCCGGCGGCCCGCGAAGGTGCGGGCGCGCCGGCGGTGAGGCTCACGGGTACAGCCTCGAACTCGACCAGCCCTCCGCCTCGCGCGTGAAGCGCACGCGGTCATGCAACCGATACGGCCGGTCCTGCCAGAACTCCATCGCGTGCGGCGCGATGCGGTATCCCGTCCAGTAGGCGGGACGTGGGACGTCGCCCTCGCGGAACTTTTCCGTATAGGCCTCGACCTCGGCCTCGAAGACGGCCCGGCTCGCGAGCGGGCGTGATTGCTGGCTCGCCCAGGCGCCGATGCGGCTGTCGCGGTGGCGGCTCGCGTAATAGGCGTCCGCCTCCTCTGCGCTCACCTGCGAGACGGGACCGCGCACACGGATCTGCCGGCGCAGGCTCTTCCAGTGGAACACGACCGCCGCCTTCGCGGTCGCGGCGAGCTCCATGCCCTTCGCCGATTGCGTGTTCGTGTAAAACACGAAACCGCGCTCGTCGTAGCCCTTCAGCAGCACCGTGCGGACGTCCGGCATGCCGTCGGGATCGACCGTCGCCAATTGCATGGCGTTCGGGTCGTTGATCTCGGAATGTTCCGCCTCCGCCATCCATGCGGCGAACAGGGCGAACGGGTCGCGGCTCTGCGTGAAATCACCGTCCGTTAACGCACTCGCGCTTTGATCCATATCCACTGTTTAACTCCGCCAGAACGGCCGGCATGCGCCCCTTCAGATATAGGTCACGAGAGGTCGTGCGCGAAGCGCTGCGGATCGTCGCCGTAGCGTCCTCGCTCCAGCTCTGTGCATGCAGCTTCGATCTCCCGTCTCTCATTCCTCCGGCGGCGGACGAGATGACCACGGGCTCGATCGGGCCCGCGCGGGAAACCCGTCTGACCCTGCGCATGGGCGACGAGGATTGGCGGCGCGCCAAGGCTTCGCTCGCCGTCGCGCTCGACCTGCATGGCAATGGCCGTGCGGTGAGATGGGACAACCCCGAGACGCACACGAGCGGCATCATCGTGCCCGCCGGGCCGCCGCACGTCGAAGCGGATCAGGTCTGCCGCGACTTCCACGCCTCGATGACCGTCGCGGAGGGAGAGCCCGTCCACCTCACCGGCCACGCCTGCAAGCTTCCGGACGAGTGGTCGATCCGCAGCACGCATCCGCGGGTCATCTGACGATAGATCAAGATGGCATGTGGCAGCACCGTTGCAATCTAGCAACAGTGCTGCCACATGCCGGTTTGGGCTAAACACGCGGAGCCGTGCCCGGAGCGGCAGAGGTCCGGAGATCCATGCGCGATCCATACGACATCCTTGGCGTCTCGAAACAGGCGGACGAGGCCGACATCAAGAAGGCGTTTCGCAAGCTCGCGAAGCAGTACCATCCCGACCGCAACGCGGACGACCCGAAGGCGAAGGACCGCTTCGCCGAGGCGAACGCCGCCTACGAGGTGCTGGGCGACGCGACGAAGCGCGCGCAGTTCGACCGGGGCGAGATCGACGCGACCGGCAAGCCGCGATTCCAGGGCTTCGGCGGCGGAGGTGGCGGTGGGGCCGGCGGCGGGTTCGAGGGTTTCCCGTTCGGGTTCGGCGGCGCGCGCGGCGCGCGTGAGGCCGGCGGGGGCGCCGAGGACATCTTCTCCCACCTGTTCGGCGACGCGATGCGCGGCGGCGGGCGCGGCCGCGCCACGAAGGGCGACGACCTACAGGCAGAACTCGCGGTCACGATCGAGGACATGGTCAGCGACACCAAGACACGTGTGACGCTGCCCGGCGGGCGCGAGGTCGAGGTCACGCTGCCGCCGGGCGTGGCGGACGGGCAGACGATCCGGCTGCGCGGGCTCGGACGCCCGGGCTCAGGCGGGGCAGAGGCGGGCGACGTCCTGCTCACCATCCGGATCGAGGCAGATTCCCGCTTCACGATCGAGGGCAGCAACCTGCGTACCCGCGTGCCGCTCGACCTCGACGACGCGGTCCTCGGCGGCAAGCTGCGCGTGCCGACCGCGACGGGCGCGATCGACATGAACGTGCCCGCCATGACGAGTTCCGGCCGCACGTTCCGGCTGCGCGGCAAGGGGCTGCCCGCGAAAGGCGGCCCGGGCGACCTCCTGGTCACCGTCGAGATCCGGCTGCCGGACGAGGCCGACGAGCATCTCCTCGAATTCGCGCAAGCGCGCCGGGCAGCGCGCGTCTGAGTTTTCGTCCCATCGGCTGAGCCGTCCCGCCCTTCCGTCCCCCTCGCGGCTCGGCTAAGGGTCCGGGTTCGGGTGTGCCGAAGAGCGAGGGGCGGATCGTCGATGGCGGACAGGGCGGCGACAGGACTCATGGCCGGGAAGCGCGGCCTCGTGCTTGGCGTCGCGAACAATCGGTCGATCGCCTACGGCATCGCGCGCGCCGCGCACGCTCACGGAGCGGAACTCGCCTTCAGCTACCAGGGCGACGCGTTGAAGAAGCGGGTCGAGCCGCTCGCCAAGGAACTCGGCGGCCACGTGGTCGGCCATTGCGACGTGACCGATCCCGCGACCATCGACGCGGTCTTCGCCGAGGCGGGCCGCATCTTCGGGCAGCTCGACTTCGTGGTCCACGCGATCGCCTTCTCGGACAAGGACGAGCTGACCGGGCGCTATGTCGAGACGAGCGAGGCGAACTTCACCAAGTCGCTCCTCATCTCCTGTTATTCCTTCACGGCGGTCGCGCAGCGCGCCGAGAAGCTGATGACGGCGGGCGGGTCGCTCCTGACGCTCACCTATTACGGCGCCGAGAAATGGATGCCGCACTACAACGTGATGGGCGTCGCGAAGGCCGCGCTCGAGGCCTCCGTGCGCTATCTTGCGGCCGATCTCGGACCTCAGAACATCCGCGTGAACGCGATCTCGGCCGGACCGATCAAGACGCTCGCGGCCTCCGGGATCGGGGATTTCCGCTACATCCTGAAGTGGAACGAGTACAACTCGCCGCTCCGGCGCACCGTCACGATCGACGAGGTCGGCGAGAGCGCGGCCTATCTCCTGTCCGACATGTCGCGCGGGGTCACGGGCGAGATCCTGCACGTCGATGCCGGCTACCACGTGGTCGGCATGAAGAACCCCGAGGCGCCCGACCTGTCGCTCGACCGCGAATAGGCGGCTGCGGGCACGACGTCGCTGGACCACACACTGTTCTTCGTCCGCCACGGCGAGACCGACTGGAACGCTGAAGGACGGCTTCAAGGCGGACGGGACATCCCGCTGAACGCGCTCGGACGCGCCCAGGCGGAGGAGGTCGGACGGCGTCTCGCGACCCTCGTGGCCGAGCCGGCCGCGCTCGACTACGTGGCGAGCCCGCTCGGGCGCACCCGCGACACGATGGAGATCCTGCGTGCGACGCTGGGCCTCGCGCCCGACGCCTACCGCCGCGACGAGCGCCTGCGCGAGCTCGGTTTCGGGGCCTGGGAAGGCCTGTCGTGGCGCGAGCTTCGCCGCATGGAGCCGGAGCGTTCGGCCCTGCGCAACCGCGATCGCTGGACGTTCGTGCCGCCGGGCGGCGAGAGCTATGCGGACCTGACGCGGCGGATCGAGCCCGCCCTGGCGGAGATCGCGCGCGACACCGTGATGGTGGCTCATGGGGGCGTCGCGCGCGCGATCCTCGCCCTGATCGGCGGGCTGCCACAGGACGAGGCCGTGCACGCCAATATCTGGCAGGGACGCCTTCTCGTCATCGAACCCGGCCGATCACGTTGGGCGTGAACGCATGGACGCTCTTGTGTTAGGACCTGCACGAACGTGGGGCGATCGACTCGGGATGACGTGGCGGGACGTGCAGGCGGGGCGGGATTGATGGCGGTTCTGGACGCGGCGACGATCGACCTGCCGACGCCGGTCGCGTCCGGCCATGCGCTCGTGGGACCGGTCCGGCCCGACCTCGTTCGCGACGAGGTGCTGTCGGAGATCTTCGACGCGACCGTGGCGCGCGGCCCCGACCGGGTCGCGCTCGTCTTCGGCGCGCGCCGCATCACCTATGGCGAGCTCGACGCCGCGTCGGCCGAGATGGCGCGCGGCCTCGTGCGGCTCGGGATCGGCCCGGGCGACGTCGTCGGCCTGTGGATGGAGCGCGGTGCAGACCTGCTCATCGCGCAGATCGCGATCACCCGGACAGGCGCCGCTTGGCTGCCCTTCGACGCCGACGCTCCGGCCGACCGGATCGCGGTCTGTCTCGACGACGCGGAAGCGCGCGGGCTCCTGACGAACGACGATTTCTCATCGCGCGCGCCGGTCTCGAAGCCGATCCTGACGCGCGCGCAACTCGTCGATCCGGCGGACACGACCCCTCTCGATCCGCGCGGCGCCGGCGCCTCGCCCGCGAGCCCGGCCTACATGATCTACACGTCCGGCTCGACCGGGGTGCCGAAGGGCATCGTGATCACGCAAGGCAACATCTGCCACTTCCTGCGCTCCGCGAACGAGATCTACGGCGTCCGAGCCGACGACGTGGTGTTCCAGGGCGCGTCCGTCGCCTTCGACCTCTCGATGGAGGAGATCTGGATCCCGCTCATGGTCGGCGCGACGCTGCACGTCGCCACGCCCGCCATGATGGGCGACGTCGAGAACCTGCCCGACCTCCTGGCGCGCGCCGGCGTGACCGTGCTCGACACGGTGCCGACGCTGCTCTCGATGCTATCGCGCGACGTGCCGGGCCTGCGTCTCATCCTGCTCGGCGGCGAGGCCCTGCCCGCACCGCTCGTCGTGCGCTGGGCGACGCCCGGACGGCGCGTGTTCAACACCTACGGGCCCACGGAGGCGACGGTCGTCGCGACCGTGTCCGAGGTCGTGCCCCATGAGCCCGTCACGATCGGGCGGCCGATCCCGAACTACACCGCCTACGTGGTGGACGACGCGATGCGGCCCTGCGCGGTCGGCGTGCAGGGCGAACTCCTGATCGGGGGCCCCGGCGTCGCACGGGGCTACCTCAAGCGTCCGGAGCTCACGGCCGAGAAGTTCATCGCGAACCCGTTCGCATCGTCGGGTCGCGACCCGGTCCTCTACCGCTCGGGCGACGCGGTGAGCATGACGGCGGCGGGCGCGATCGCGTTTCACGGCCGTATCGACGACCAGGTGAAGATCCGCGGCTTCCGGGTCGAGCTCGGCGAGATCGAGGCGCGGCTCGCGCACAAGCCCGGCGTCGCGCAAGCCGCCGTCGTGCTGCGTCAGGATGACGGGCTCGACCGGCTGGTCGCCTTCCTGGTGCCGGAGCAAGGGCGAGAGGTCTCGACCCCCGAGCTGCGCACGGCTTTGCGCCTCGAGGTGCCGCCCTACATGGTGCCGGACCATTTCGAGACGGCCGAGACCCTGCCGCGGCTCTCCTCCGGCAAGGTGGACCGAAAGGCCCTGCGCGCGCTGCCGCTCGCCTACGCGGAGGAGACGGGCGAGCAGGAGCAGCCGGGGAACGAGACGGAAGCCGCGCTCCTCGCGGCCGCGAAGCGCGTTTTCGGCAATCAGCCGATCGGGCTCGAGGCCGACTTCTTCACCGAGCTCGGCGGCCACTCGCTCCTCGCCGCGCGGTTCGTCTCGAGCGTGCGCGAGATTCCGGCGCTCGCCGCCATCACGCTGCAGGACGTCTACAACCGCCGCACCTTGCGGGCCATCGCGGAGGACCTCGTCGTGCGTACGGGCGGGGCGGGTGCCGCGACCGCGATCCGCGACCTGTCCTTCACGCCGCCCCCGCTCCTGCGTCGCGCGCTCTGCGGCCTCGCCCAGGCGATCGCGCTGCCCTTCGTGATCGCGCTCGCGACCACGCAATGGCTCGGCGTCTTCGTCACCTACCTCGTGATCACGGGCGAGGGGCTCGACCTCTGGCAGGAGGTGTTCGGCATCCTGAGCGCCTACATCATCATCAACATCGTGACCGCCACGATCGCGATCGTGGCGAAGTGGCTGATCATCGGGCGCACGAAGCCCGGCCGTTATCCGCTCTGGGGCGTCTACTATTTTCGGTGGTGGCTGGTGCGCCGGCTGCTCACCCTCGTGCACCTCAAATGGCTGATGGCCTCGCCCGCCATGTCCATCTACCTGCGCCTCATCGGCGCGAAGGTCGGCCGGGACGCGGTGATCGGGGACGTTGATATCGGGGCGCCCGACCTCCTCAAGATCGGCTCCGGCGTGACGATCGGCACCAAGGTCGTGCTCGCGAACGCGGAGGTCGTGGGGGACAGCCTGATCATCGGCCGCATCGAGATCGGCCGCGATGCCGCGATCGGCAATTCCTGCGTGCTCTCGCCGAACACCCGCATCGGTTCGGACGCCGAACTCGCCGACCTCACCACCATCCGCCCGGGTGCGAGCGTCGGAGCGGCGGAGCGCTGGGATGGGTCGCCCGGCCGCAAGGTCGGGACCGTGGACCTCGCGAGCCTGCCGGTGCGCGCCACGGCGGGGCTCGGGCGCCGGCTCACGCTCGGGCTGATCTACGGCGTCATGCTGATGCTGATGCCGGCGGTGAGCCTCCTGCCGATCTTCCCGGCCTTCTGGATCTTCGACCGCATCGACGACTGGCTCTCGGCCAATGTCGGCATCCCGTATTACTGGTACCTGCCGGTCATCACCTGGCCGACCGCGATGGCGATGACGGCCGTCACCGTGCTCCTGATCGCGCTGATCCGCTGGTCGGTGCTGCCGCGGGTCCGGTCCGGCACCTACTCGATCTTCTCCGGCCTCTATATCCGCAAATGGACGGTCGCGCTCGCGACCGAAGTGACGCTGGAAACGCTGTCCAGCCTCTACGCGACCCTGTTCATGCGCGCCTGGTACAGGCTGATGGGGGCCTCGATCGGGCACGGGGCGGAGATCTCCACCAACCTGTCCGGCCGCTACGACATCGTGGGGATCGGCGCCGGCAACTTCATCGCGGACGAGGTCGTCTACGGGGACGAGGACATCCGGCGCGGCTGGATGTATCTCGAACCCGTCGAGACGGGCGCGCGTGTCTTCGTGGGCAACGACGCCGTGGTGCCGCCGGGCGCGCGCATCCCGGACGACGGGCTGATCGGCATC
>CAHJXE010000155.1 GCA_903644085.1 Hyphomicrobiales bacterium | reverse complement strand
CGTCGCTGATCGGCGTCGCGAGCGGCAGGAACACGAGCGAGGTCTTCACCCAGGCTATGCGATCGCCCGTCGCCTCGCCGGCGGCCGGCGGCTCACGAGAGGCGATCCGCTCGGAACTCGACATCTGGTCCATGACACGGTCTCCTGACGGTGGCGGCGCTCAGGCCTGATCGAACCGATAGAGCTTCGCCGAGATTGTCTACGTGGTCGATCGTCGGCCTCGACCCCGCGGCGGCACGGCGCGGCACGGCGGCACTCATCGCCAATTCCGCCGACGACGTCGATCGCATGATCGGCATCGACCTCGTCGAGCGCACGTCGCGCAGAGCGTTCGCGGGTGGAGTGGCATCCGGGTTCGGACCGGGCGCCGACGCACGAGAGTCACGTCGCGCCCCTTGCGAAGCTCATGGAGGGGCTGGCACGCCCCTCCCCGTCGCGAGCGCAGCCCGTCACGTCGGCGTCAACGGCTCCGGATCGGCGAAGCGCCTGACGATGTTGCGGATGAGCTGAGCCGCCACGTTGTCGTAGCCGTCGACCGGCAGCGCGGCGATGAAGTTCATCGAGCCGACCGAGAACACCGCACCCCGTTCGGCGTCTCGAAGAAGGTGAGGTCGGATCGGATGATGTCCTCCCGGGCCGCCGGCCAGGTGTGGTCGTAGCGCTCCTCGTTGACGGGCTGGTAGCTCGGGTCCTCGACCACCGCCCGCCCCACGACGATCGCGTGTTTCGGGGTGCCGAGCCGCTCGTCGGCCCGGTCGAGCTCGTGCCCGGCCGCGCCGCCGCCCATGTAGCCCAGCTCGCCCAAGAGCCCGCCCGGCCTCGCGGCCTCCTCCATCCCCTCGCGCATGAAGGCGACGCGCGGATCGAGGATCCCGTCGAGGAACGTGTAGGGGAACCCCTTGTAATCGCCCTGCGTGCTGAAGCCGACGCCGACGAGCGCCTGCGGGGGCCGGCCGAGACGGCGCCAGAGCCCGCCATAGGAACCGTCGAAGGCGTGGTAGCTCTCGCCCGGCATGGTCTCCCAGAGGCGGATGCCGCCCTCCGCGCGCCGCAGCTCGAACGCCCAAGGTCCCGACCCGTGTGGCACGACCTTCCAGTAGAAGCCGTTCCCGCCGAGATACATGAAGCGGCCGCAGAACACGACGTCGTCGCGTGCCCCGTCCGCCTCCAGGTGGAGCGCGTAGACGCCGCTCGTCCAGTCCTCCGATCGATGTCCGACAGGGGAACCGCCCGCGTCCGTCGCCGTCTTCGCGGCCGACGACGAGCGCTCGCTCTATGTCCGCCGCGCCGACGAGGCCGTCGCGCTTCAGGGTCGCGGGGCCGCCGCCTACCTCGACGTCGCGGGCATCGTGGCGGCCGCGCGCGAGGTGGGTGCCGACGCGGTCCACCCGGGCTACGGCTTCCTGTCGGAGAACGTCGCCTTCGCGCGGGCCTGCGCGGAGGCCGACCTGACCTTCATCGGTCCGGCGCCCCGAGCGCTCGAGCTCTTCGGTGACAAGGTCGCGGCCCGCCGCTTCGCCCGGGAGGTCGGCGTCCCGGTGCTGCCGGGGCACGACGGCCCGACCAGCTTGGAGGAGGCGCGCGCGTTCCTGGCCGAGGAAGGCGCCGTCATGATCAAGGCCGTCGCGGGCGGAGGCGGCCGCGGCATGCGGGCGGTCCGCCACGCCGCGGACCTCGACGAGGCCTATGCGCGCTGCCGCTCCGAGGCGCAGGCCGCCTTCGGGGCGAACGACGTCTACGTGGAGCGTCTCGTGGGCGCCGCGCGCCACGTCGAGGTCCAGGTCATCGGCGACGGCCGCGGCGGTGTCAGTCACCTGTTCGAGCGCGACTGCACGCTCCAACGCCGCCATCAGAAGCTGGTGGAGGTCGCGCCGAGTCCCTCGCTGCCCGAGGCGCTGCGCCGCACGATCCTCGAGGCTGCCGTGACCCTGGCGCGCGGGGCCGACTACCTTTCCCTCGGAACGGTCGAGTTCCTGGTCGATGCCGAGCGCCCGGGCGCCTTCTACTTCATGGAGGCGAACCCGCGCCTCCAGGTCGAGCACACCGTCACCGAGGCCGTGCTCGGGCTCGACCTCGTCCGGGCGCAGATCGAGGTCGCGGCCGGCCGCACGCTGGCCGACCTCGGCCTCGCGCAGGAGAACGTCCCGCGGCCGCGCGGACATGCGATCCAGCTCCGCGTTAACATGGAGACCATGAGCGCGAGCGGCGAGGTGATGCCATCGGGCGGGACGCTCGCCGCCTTCGACCTGCCGTCGGGTCCGGGCGTGCGCGTCGACACGTTCGGGTACACGGGCTACCGCACGAGCGCGGCGTACGACTCGCTGCTCGCCAAGCTCATCGTCCACGCGCCGACGCCCGACTACGCGGACGCGGTCGCCAAGGCCGCGCGCGCTCTCGCGGAGTTCCGGGTCGCGGGCGTGGCGACGAACATCGCGTTCCTGTGCGCCCTCCTCGCCGACCCCAACGTGCGCTCCTACGACGTCACCACGGGGTACGTGGAAGCGCGGGCCGGGCAGCTGGTCGAGACGGCCTCGCGATTGACGCTGGACGCAGACGCCCACGATCTCGTGGAGCACGTGACGGGGGATGCTGCACGCGTGCACGCTCCGTCCGGGCAGATCGCCCTGATCGCGCCCATGCAGGCGACGGTCGTCGCCCTCGACGTCCGCGAAGGTGATGCCGTGCGGGCGGGTCAACGCGTCGCCATCCTCGAAGCCATGAAGATGGAGCACCTCGTCGCCGCCGAGGCCGGCGGCATCGTGCGTCGGATCCTGGTCGGGCGCGGCGACACCCTGATGGCAGGCCAGCCCATCGTCTTCCTGGAGCCGGCCAACCTCGCTGCCAAGGACGACGCGGGCGAGAGTGCGGTCGATCCGGACACGATCCGCGCCGACCTCGCGCAGGTGATCGCGCGGCACGCCGGCGGTCTCGACGCGCAGCGGCCGGAGGCCGTCGCACGCCGGCGACGAACTGGCCAGCGCACGACCCGCGAGAACGTCGCGCAGCTCTGCGACGCCGACAGCTTCGTCGAGTACGGCCCTCTCGCGATCGCGGCCCGCCGCCGCCGCAACACCGTGGACGAACTCGTCGCGACGACGCCGGCCGACGGAGTCGTGGCCGGGATCGGCACGATCAACGCTCCCGCCTTCGGGGCACAGGCCGCCCGCGCCATGGTGGTCGCCTACGACTACACCGTGCTCGCCGGCACCCAGGGGCAGATGAACCACAAGAAGCAGGACCGGATGTTTAAGCTCGCCGCGGAGTGGCGGCTTCCGGTCGTGCTCTTCGCGGAAGGCGGCGGGGGGCGCCCCGGGGACACCGACCGGCTGGGCCTCACCGGCCTCGACGTGCCGACCTTCGGGCAGTTCGCGAAGCTCTCGGGTCTCGTGCCTCTCGTCGGCGTGGTGTCCGGGCGCTGTTTCGCGGGCAATGCCGCGCTGCTCGGCTGCTGCGATGTCATCATCGCGACGCGGAACGCCAGCATCGGCATGGGCGGGCCGGCGATGATCGAGGGCGGCGGCCTCGGAACCTATAAGCCGGAGGAGGTCGGCCCGGTCTCATTCCAGGCGCCGAACGGCGTCATCGACGTTCTGGTCGAGGACGAGGAGGAGGCGGTCGAGGCGGCCAAGCGCTACCTTTCCTACTTCCAGGGAACGTTGGCCGAGTGGTCCGCACCCGATGCCAGGGCGTTGCGTCAGGCGATCCCGGAGAACCGCCTCCGCGTCTACGACATCCGCGCCGTCATCGAGGGCCTCTGCGACGTCGGCTCGGTGCTCGAGCTGCGCGAAGCGTTCGGCATCGGCATCGTGACCGCGCTCGTCCGGATCGAAGGCCGGCCGTTCGGCCTCCTCGCCAACAACCCGAAGCACCTCGGCGGCGCCATCGACGCGAACGCTGCCGACAAGGCGGCGCGCTTCGTGCAGCTCTGTGACGCCCACGGCCTGCCCATCCTGTCGCTCTGCGACACGCCCGGTTTCATGGTGGGACCGGAGGCGGAGAAGACGGCCCTCGTGCGCCATGTCTGCCGGATGTTCGTGACGGCGGCCTCGATCGCCGTGCCCTATTTCACGGTGGTGCTGCGCAAGGGGTACGGCCTCGGCGCGCAGGCGATGGCCGGCGGCGGCTTCCACGCCTCCGTGTTCACCGTGGCATGGCCGACGGGCGAGTTCGGCGGCATGGGCCTGGAAGGCGCAGTGCGGCTCGGCTACCGCCGGGAGATGGAGGCCATCGCCGATCCCGGGGAGCGGGACGCGTATTTCCGCGAGAAAGTCGATGCCATGTACGCCAACGGCAAGGCGATCAGCATCGCGTCCGTTCTGGAGATCGACGAGGTGATCGATCCCGCCGAGACGCGCCGCTGGGTAACGGCCGGGCTTGTCGCGGCACCGGTCCCGACCCGAGACGGCAGCCGCCGCCGATCCTTCGTCGACACGTGGTAGAGAGTGTCGACGGGCTTGCCTCCGCGCCCGCCCCGGCTGCGAGCCGACCTCGTTCTCGCCCGTCAGGCGGACGTGCTGGAATCGAGATCGACGCTTCCGACCTTCGGGACGAGATGGCTCGCGCGCGCGCCCCGGGTTGCCGAACGAGCGCGGCTTCGGACCTGCAACTCCTTGGGAGCCCTCGATCTACCGCTTCTTGCCGAGCTCGGCCGCGATGTCCTTGATCATCAGGCCGGCCTTGCGGTGCGCGGCGACGATCTGGTCGCGCGTCACGCCCCAGCGCTTCATCCAGTACTCCACGGCCTTGCGCTCGGAGAGGTCCAGCCGGTCCTTGTCGATGAAGCCGCGCTTGTCCTTCAGCCCTGCCATCTCAGCCCGCTCCGTTGAGCGCCACCCTTACCTCAGCTTGAGCAGAAGCGTCACGAGTCGCTCGCGCTCGACCGCCGAGAGCGGCTCCAGCGTCTCCTCCGTGACGCGGTGCGCGTTCGGCAGGGTCCCGGCCACGAGGTCGCGGCCCGCCTCGCTCAGCTCGACCATCAGCCGGCGCCCGTCATTGGGGTCGGGCCGTGTCTCGGTGAGCCCGCGGCGCGTGAGCCGGTCGACCACGCCCTTGATGGTGGCGGCGTCCATGGCGGTACGCCGGCCGAGGCGGTTCTGCGACAGCGGTCCCGTCTCGGCGAGCTTGGCGAGCGCCGCCCACTGCGTCGATGTGAGGTCGGTCCCGATCCCGGCCGCGAAGATCGCCGCGTGGCGCTGCGCGACTTGGCGCAGGATGAACCCGACTTGGAAATCGAGCTGGTAGGGCGTCTCCTGCGGACCCGACGAGTTCGCCGGCCGCGGGATGACGGCCTCGACCGGCTTCTTCAGACGCGCGCTCATACGGCCAGATAGGCGTCCCGGATCTCGGGCGAGGCGTCGAGCTCCGCGATCGTGCCCGCGAATCGCACGCGACCCCGCTCCAGTACCACGGCCTTGTCGGCGATGAGCCGGGCAAAATGCAGGTTCTGCTCGGAGAGCACGATGGAGAGCCCCTCGCTCTTCAGCGCGCGGATCGCGTGCGCCATATCCTCGACGATCTTCGGCGCGAGCCCTTCGGAGGGCTCGTCGAGCAGCACGAGGCTCGGGTTGCCCATGAGGGTGCGGGCGATCGTCAGCATCTGTTGCTCGCCGCCCGACATGCGCCCGCCCGGCCGGCCGCGCATCGTGCCGAGATTGGGGAACAGCGCGTAGAGCCGCTCGGGCGTCCAGGCCGGCGCGCCCTCGCGGGTGGGCTGGCGGCCGACCTCCAGGTTCTCCTCGACCGTCAGGTCCGTGAAGATGCGCCGGTCCTCCGGCACGTAGCCGAGCCCCGCCCTGACGACGTCGTGGGTCGGGGCGGCCGAGAGGTCGCGCCCGTCGAAGGTGATGCGGCCGCGCCGCTTCGCCAGCAGGCCGACGATCGCCCGGAAGGTCGTCGACTTGCCGGCCCCGTTGCGGCCGAGCAGCGCCACCACCTCGCCCGGCCCCACCTGGAGCGCGACGTCGAACAGGATGTGGGCCGGCCCGTACCAGCCGTTGAGGCCCTGAACGTCGAGCTTCATCGGGCGGCCTCCCCGTCGTGGTAGAGAAGGCCCTGGCCGAGATAGGTCGCCTGGACGCGGGCGTCGCGCCGCACGTCGTCGGGTTTGCCGACCGCGATGATCTCGCCGCGCGCGAGCACCATGACCTGGTCCGCGTGCTCGAACACCACGTCCATGTCGTGCTCGGTGAACAGGATGCCGATGCGCCGCTCGCGCGCGATGGCGGCCGTGAGGCGCATCAGTTCGATGCGCTCGTTCGGCGCCATGCCGGCGGTCGGCTCGTCCATGAACAGGAGCGAGGGCTCGTTCGCGAGGGCGACGCCGAGTTCGAGGCGTTTCAGGTCGCCGTAGGCGAGTTCCCCGCAGGGACGCGTGGCGGCGTCCCGCATGCCGATCAGGTCGAGGAGCGCGTCGGCCTCGGCGCCGTGGGCACGCCCCGCGAAGCCGAACAGGCGCCGCGTCGCCCCGGCGTGGGAGAGGAGCGCGACCTGGACGTTCTCGCGTACCGTCATCGACGCGAAGGTCGCGGTGATCTGGAAGGTGCGCCCGACGCCGCAGCGCCACACGGCGGATGGCGTGTAGCCGGTCGTGTCCTGCCCGCCGATCCGGATCGTCCCCGTATCGGACGGGATCTGCCCGTTCAGCATGTTGAAGCAGGTGGACTTGCCGGCCCCGTTCGGGCCGATGAGCGCCAGGATCTGCCCGCGCTCCAGCGCGAAGGAAACGTCCTTGACCGCCTGCACGCCGCCGTAGGATTTCGACAGGCGCTCGACCTCGAGATGCGCGCTCATTCGGCCGCCCCGAGCACCGCGACCGGCTCGGCTTCCGGCTCGCCGCGGGGCGCGCGGCGCCAGCCGCGCAACCGTTCGAGCGAGCCCACGATGCCGGACGGGAAGGCGACGACGAGCGTCACCACGATGATGCCGAGCACGAGCTTCGAGTAGTCGGTCTGGCTCATGAGCACGACCGTCAACGCCCGGTACACGATCGCGCCCACGACCGCGCCCGACACGGTGCCGACGCCGCCGAGCAGCACCATCACGAGCGCGTCGACCGAGAGGGGGATCCCGAGGCTGTCCGGGAAGACGCTGCCCTTGAGATAGAGGAAGAGCGCCCCGGCGAGCGCCGCGAACCCGCCCGCGATCACGAAGGCGGACCATTGCACGCCGCGCCGCCGGATGCCGATCGCCTCGGCGCGCAGGTCCGAGTCGCGCACGCCGCGCAGCGCGTAGCCGAAGGGCGAGAAGACCAGCACGCGCAACGCCGCGATCCCGGCCGCCACGAGCGCCAGCACGATCCAGTAGAACCCGGCCGGGCGCGCGCCCCAGCCCGACGGCCAGATGCCGAGGAGGCCGTTGTCGCCGCCCGTCACGCCCGTCCACTGGAACGCGATCGACCAGGCGATCTGCGCGAAGGCCAGCGTCAACATGGCGAAGTAGACGCCGGAGAGACGCACGCAGAACCAGCCGAACAGGAGCGCGCCGGCAAGGCCCGCCAGCACGCCGAAGCCGAGCGCCGGCCCCATGCCGATGCCCAGCGTCTTCACCGCGAGCGCCGCCCCGTAGGCGCCGAGCCCGAAATAGGCCGCGTGCCCGAAGGACGCGAGGCCGCCGACGCTCATCGGGAACTGGAGGCTCGCGGCGAAGAGCGCGAAGATCAGGATCTCGGCCGCGATCGAGAGCGTGTAGTTGCCCGCGACGAGCGGCAGGCAGGCCGCCGCGGCCACGACCGCCAGG
>CAHJXE010000154.1 GCA_903644085.1 Hyphomicrobiales bacterium | reverse complement strand
TGGACGCGCGCGTCGACCCCGACGGACAAAGCCTCCGCGACGATCGCGGGGGCTCCCGACCCGACGAGCGTCACGGGTCCCGACCCGAGGGCGCGCACCACGTCCCGCACGGACAGGATCGCGGGCGCGATCACGGTGCGCCCGCTCGGCGCCAGCGCTTGGGCGAAGACGCGGCCCGCGCGCGCGTCGATCGCCGCCACGATGAGCTGCGCCCGGTTCTCCACCAGGAACGGCGCGATGAGCGCGGACAGGGTCGTGACGCCGACGACGGGCCGCTCCGTCGCGAGCCCGACGGCGCGCGCGGCCGAGATGCCGATGCGCAGGCCCGTGAAGCTGCCCGGCCCGACCGTGACCGCGACTCGGTCGAGAGAGTCGAACGACCCGTCGACCCGCGACATGACCCGGTCGAGCAGCGGCAGCAGCGCCTCGGCGTGACCTCGCTCAAGCGCGATCGCCTCGCGGGCGACCGGCTCGGCATCCCCGATGTCGAGCACGCAGGCCGCGCAGTGCGAGAGGGCGGTGTCGATCGCCAGGATGCGCATGCGGGTCGGGTCGTCAGACGACGGCCTCGACCTCCTGCACCTCGGGCACGAAGTGCCGCAGCAGGTTCTGGATGCCGTGCTTCAGGGTCGCGGTCGAGGAGGGGCAGCCCGCGCACGAGCCGCGCATGTTGAGGTACACGGTCCCGTCCTTGAAGCCCCGGAAGGTGATGTCGCCGCCGTCGCCCGCGACAGCCGGGCGGACGCGGGTCTCGATCAGGTCCTTGATGGTCTCGACCGTCTCGAGGTCGGCCGGATCGAAGAACTCTTCGCCGCCCGATTCGCCGAGCGCCGCACCTGCGTCCATGACGGGCGCGCCTGACATGAAATGCTCCATGATGGCGCCGAGCACGGCGGGCTTGAGGTGCTGCCACTCGCCCTCGCGCTTCGTCACGCTGATAAAGTCGTAGCCCAGGAACACGCCCCCGATGTCGGGGAGCGCCAGCAGTCGCGACGCCAGCGGCGAGGATTGCGCGGCCGCCGGATCCTGCACGTCGAAGGTGCCGTCGGGCATCACGATGCGGCCCGGCAGGAACTTGAGCGTCGCCGGGTTCGGGGTGGCTTCGGTCTGGATGAACATGGCTGAACCTCGCTGGGCGGCCTCGCGGCCGCGCGTTGTCGCATCATAGCACGGCGTCGTGCCAGATGTGGATGCCGAGGCGCCGAATCCCAAGCGACGCGTCGGTGACGCTCAGCCGGCGAGCGCCTGGATCTCGTCGTCCGCGAGGTCGCCCGGCACGATGACGACCGGGATCGGGAAGCTCGCGCCCGCGCGGGACGCGAACCCCGAGACGAGCGGCCCCGGTCCCTGGCCCCCGGTCGCGGCCGCGAGGACCAGGAAGGAGATGTCCTGGTCCTCCTCGATCAGCTCCAGGATCGCGTCGGCCTTCTCGCCGATCTTGACGACGGTCTCGGGCGCGATGCCGGCCTGCTCGCGCGCGCCGACGGCCGCGACGCCGAGCATCGCCTCCGCCTCCGCCTCCGCTTCGGCCTGCATCGCGTCCTCGACGCCGAGCCATTCGAAGCTCTCGGGCGGCGACGCGACGGCGAGCATGACGAGCGTCGCGCCCGTCCGGGCGCAGCGCCTGGCCGCGAAATGGATCGCCCGCCCGCATTCGGGCGTCCCGTCCACCACGACCATGAATTTCGGGCGGTGACCCGCCTCGAAGGACCGCCGCTTCGCCCCGCTCATCGCCCCGACCCCGCCGCCGCGGGAGCATGCCGAACGCTCGTCACGGGAGCAAGCGGACGGTCAGTGCCGGACGAAGCCCACGATGTCCTTGACGGCCACGATCGTCTCGGCGGCGATCGCGGCGGCGCGCTCCGATCCCTCCGCCAGCACGCGGTCGATATGGGCGGGGTCGGCCTGCAGGCGCTTCATCTCGGCCCCGATCGGCCCGAGCCTGTCGACCGCGAGGTCCACCAGCGCGCCCTTGAAGGCGGAGAATTGCGATCCGCCGAACTCGCCCAGCACCTCGGCCGGCTCGCGATTGGAAAGGGCCGCGTAGATGCCCACCAGGTTCTCCGCTTCCGGGCGCTTGGCGAGGCCCGCCGCTTCGGACGGGAGGGGTTCCGCGTCCGTCTTCGCCTTGCGGACCTTCTGGGCGATCGTGTCGGCATCGTCCGTCAGGTTGATGCGCGAGTAGTCGGACGGGTCGGATTTCGACATCTTCTTCGAGCCGTCGCGCAACGACATGACGCGCGCGGCCGGGCCGCCGATCAGCGGCTCCGTCAGCGGGAAATACGCCTCGCCGTGGCCGTGCCCGGCGATCGCCTCGGCGAAGTCCACGTTGAACTTCTGTGCGATGTCGCGCGTCAGTTCGAGATGCTGCTTCTGGTCCTCGCCGACCGGCACGTGCGTCGCGCGGTAGAGCAGGATGTCGGCCGCCATCAGGTTCGGGTAGGCGAAAAGGCCGACGGACGCGTTCTCGCGGTCCTTGCCGGCCTTCTCCTTGAACTGCGTCATGCGGCCGAGCCAGCCCATGCGGGCGACGCAGTTGAAGATCCAGGCGAGCTCCGCGTGGCCCGAGACCTGGCTCTGGTTGAACACGATGTTGCGGGCGGGATCGATGCCGCAGGCCAGGAACGCGGCCGTGACCTCGCGCGTCTGTGCGGGCAGGTCCGGCTGGTAGAGCTGCGCCGTCAACGCGTGCATGTCGACCACGCAGTAGATGCAGTCGCGGCTCTCCTGGAGCTCGACGAAGCGCTTGATCGCCCCGAGGTAATTGCCGAGATGCAGGTTCCCGGTCGGCTGGACGCCCGAGAAGACGCGCTCCTTGAAGTCTGTCATCGCTGGACCATGTCGGAGGAGGAAGGCGCGGCTCTAGGCAAGGGGCGCGGCTTAAGCAAGCGGTCGAGGCCGCAGCGATCAGTCGAAGGGATCAGCATGCGGTTCGCGGTCGGTTGTCTCGCAGCGGCCCTGGCGATCGGTGCGATCGTGCCGCTCAGGGCCGAGCCGGAGGCGATCGGGATCGCGCTCGAAGGCTTCGCCTACCCACACCCGGTCGCCTTCATGCCGGTCACCCTCGCGGGCGAGGCGCTCCGCATGGCGTATATGGATGTCGCGCCCTCGGGCGTGGCGAACGGCCGGGCGGTACTCCTGCTGCACGGGCGCAACTTTCCGGCGAGCTACTGGGAGCCGGTGATCCAGGCGCTGTCCGGGGCGGGCTACCGCGTCGTGGTTCCGGACCAGATCGGGTTCGGCAAATCCTCGAAGCCCGGCGCGATCCTCTCCTTCGACGACATGGCGCGCAACACGGCGGCGCTGCTCGACCGGCTCGGCCTCGCCCGCGTCGACGTGGTCGGCCACTCGATGGGCGGCATGCTGGCCGTGCGGTTCACCCGCTCGGACCCGGACCGCGTCCGCCGGCTCGTGCTTGAGGCGCCGCTCGGCCTCGAAGATTACCGGGCCGTCGTGCCGCCGGTCGAGACGGAGCGTCTTCTCGCGCAGGAGCGTCAGCTCGATGCCGAGGGCTACCGGCGCCAGCTCGTCTCGAACTACGCGGTCACGGACCCGGCTGTCGTGGCGCCCTTCGTAGACCTGCGCGAGCGCATCAAGGGGTCGGGCGAGTACGAGCGCTGGGTGCGCTCCTTCGTGAACTCCTACCAGACGATCTACCGCGAGCCCGTCGTGCACGAGATCGCGCTGATCCGGCAGCCGACGCTGTTCGTGATGGGCGCGCGCGACCACAACGCGCCGGGCAGGCCCTACGCGCCCGAGGCGGCGCGCGCCGGGATGGGGCAGAACGCGGCTCTCGCGCAGGATCTGGCGCGGCGCATGCCGGACGCGCGCGCGATCGTGTTCGAGGAGGCCGGGCACATGGTCCACCTGGACGCCGGTCCGCGGTTCGACGACGAGGTGCTGCGGTTCCTGGGCCAACCCTGAATCGGCGTCACGCCTCGGTCGCGCCGACCGCTTCCTGAACCTTCAGCACGTCCGGCCGCGGCATCGAGATGATGTTGTAGCCGGAATCGACGTAGTGGATCTCGCCCGTGACCCCGCCCGAGAGGTCCGACAGGAGGTAGAGCGCCGAGCCGCCGATCTCCTCGGTCGTGACCGTGCGCCCGAGCGGCGCGTGCGCCTTCTGGTAATTGTACATGAGACGGGCATCCGCGATGCCGGCGCCCGCGAGCGTGCGCACGGGGCCGGCCGAGATGGCGTTGACCCGGATGCCCTGCCGGCCGAAATCGCCCGCGAGATAGCGCACCGACGCCTCGAGCGCCGCCTTCGCGACCCCCATGACGTTGTAGTTCGGCATGACGCGGTTCGCGCCGTCATAGGTCAGCGTCACCAGGCTGCCGCCCCCCGGCATGAGGGCGGCGGCGCGCCGCGCGATCTCCGTGAAGGAGAAGCAGGAGATCACCATCGTGCGCGAGAAGTTGGCCCGGCTGGTGTCGGCGTAACGCCCCTTCAGCTCGTTCTTGTCCGAGAAGCCGATGGCGTGGACCAGGAAGTCGAGCCCGCCCCAGGCCGCCTCGATCCGCTCGAACACGGCCGCTACCGACCCGTCGTCCTCCACGTCGCAGGGCAGAACGAGGTCCGAGCCGAGCGAGGCCGCGAGCGGCGCGACGCGCTTCCCCAACGCCTCGCCCTGATAGGTGAAGGCGAGCGTAGCCCCGTGCTCCGCGAGAACCTTGGCGATACCCCAGGCGATGGAATGGTCGTTCGCGACCCCCATCACGAGGCCGCGCTTCCCCTGCATCAATCCTTGCATCAATCCCGGCACGACATCCCCGATTCCCTCACGCGTCGAGCCGCTTCATCACGATGGTGGCGTTCGTGCCACCGAACCCGAAGGAGTTCGACATCACGCAGCCGAGCTTGGCGTCGTCGATGCGCTCGCGCACGATCGGCATGTCGGCGAAAGCCGGATCGATCTCCTCGATATTAGCACTCTCGCACACGAAGCCGTTGTTCATCATGAGGAGCGAGTAGATCGCCTCTTGCACGCCGGTCGCGCCGAGCGAGTGGCCGGTCAGCGACTTGGTGGCGGAGATTGGCGGGCACGATTCGCCCGCGCCGAACACGGTGCGGATCGCGTCGATCTCCTTCTCGTCGCCGACGGGCGTCGAGGTCGCGTGCGGGTTGATGTAGTCGACCTTGGGGCCGACGCCGTCGAGCGCCATGCGCATGCACCGCACGGCCCCTTCGCCGGAGGGCGCCACCATGTCGTAGCCGTCCGACGTCGCGCCGTACCCGGCGATCTCGCCGTAGATACGCGCGCCGCGGGCCTTCGCGTGCTCCAACTCCTCCAGCACGACGACGCCCGCGCCGCCCGCGATCACGAAGCCGTCGCGCTTGGCGTCGTAGGCGCGCGACGCGACCGTCGGCCGGTCGTTGTACTTCGAGGACA
Source organism: Hyphomicrobiales bacterium (assembly GCA_903644085.1). Lineage (GTDB taxonomy): Bacteria > Pseudomonadota > Alphaproteobacteria > Rhizobiales > Beijerinckiaceae > Enterovirga. The sequence goes on along the minus strand of CAHJXE010000154.1, from coordinate 2,391 downwards.
TCGCGCCCATCGCGTCGAAGAGGACCGACAGCGTCCAGTCGAGCTCCTCGCAGCCGCCCGCGAACATGACGTCCTGCTTGCCGTACTGGATGGTCTCGTAGGCGTTGCCGATGCAGTGGTTCGACGTCGCGCAGGCCGACGAAATGGAATAGTTGACGCCCCGGATCTTGAACCATGTCGCGAGCGTCGCGGAGGCGGTGGACGACATCGCCTTCGGGACCGCGAAGGGGCCGACGCGCTTCGGCCCCTTGGCGCGCGCGATGTCGGCCGCGTCGACCAGCGTGCGGGCCGAGGGGCCGCCCGACCCCATGATGATGCCGGTGCGCTCGTGCGAGATCTCGCCCGCCTCCAGCCCCGAATCGCGGATCGCCTGGTCCATCGCCACGTGGTTCCAGGCCGTACCTCCCGCGTGGAAGCGCATGGCGCGCCGGTCGACGACGCCCTCCGGATCGAGATCGGGCGCGCCGTGGACCTGGCAGCGGAAGCCGAGCTTCGCGTAATCCTCGGCCCGGCTGATGCCGGACTTCGCCTCGCGCAGCGACGCCAGCACCTCCTGGGTGGTGTTGCCGATGGATGAGACGATCCCCATCCCGGTCACGACGACGCGTCTCATCGAGAACTCCCCGGCCACCGTGGCCGTTCGTCACGTAGGAAGAGCGGCACGGCTTCTCAACCGCCGCCCGTCGAGTCGGGCGGGCTCAGCCGCCCGCCGGCACGGCCTCGGGCTTGAACAGGCCGACGCGCAGGTCCTTCGCGTCGTAGACGCGTTTGCCGTCGGCCTCGAGCCACCCGTCCGCGATGCCGAGCACGAGCTTGGAGCGGAACACCCGCTTGATGTCGACGCCGTAGACGACTCGGGAGGTGCTGGGCTCGACCTGTCCGGTCAGCTTCACCTCGCCGACGCCGAGCGCCCGCCCACGCCCGGGGAGCCCCAGCCAGCCGAGGAAGAAGCCCGTCATCTGCCAGAGCGCGTCGAGCCCGAGGCAGCCGGGCATGACCGGGTCGCCTTTGAAGTGACACGGGAAGAACCAGAGGTCGGGCCTGACGTCGAGCTCGGCCACGACCTGGCCCTTGCCGTTCGCACCACCGCTCTCGGCGATCGACGCGATGCGGTCGAACATCAGCATCGGGGGGAGGGGGAGCTGCGCGTTACCCGCGCCGAACAGCTCGCCCCGCCCGCAGGCGAGAAGCTCCTCGTAGGTGAAGCTCGACTGACCGGCCATCTGCGTCCGCGTGCCTTGGGTGGAGCGTCGATCCAGGTTGGGAGCGACGCGATCTCGGCCGGACCGACCCGGCGGGCGTGCTGGTATCACCAAGGGTGCCGGGCATCAAACGGCTAGCTGACCGGGCCGGCGGGGGTCTTGTACGCGGCATCGCGGCCCCGCAATGTTGCAGTAAGGCCCCGTGTCGTACTATGTGACGTCCACCTGTCCGCACAAGCGAACGAGATGAACGATCTGACCCCCCTGAACGTCCGTAACGCGGCAGCCCAGCACGACGCCTCTCTGGCTCGCCGAGGTTGTCCCGTCTCCGACCTGAAGGACCGGCTGCGCAAATCGGGCCTGCGTCCGACGCGGCAGCGGATCTCGCTCGGCTGGCTGCTTTTCGCCAAGGGCGACCGGCACATCACGGCCGAGTCGCTGTTCGAGGAGGCGATGCGCGCCCGCGTGCCCGTCTCGCTGGCGACCGTCTACAACACGCTCCACCAGTTCACCGAGGTCGGGTTGCTGCGCCAGCTCGCGGTGGACGGCTCGAAGTCATACTTCGACACCAACGTCACGGACCATCACCATTTCTTCGTCGAGGAAGACGATCAATTGATGGACATGCCGATGGAGGTCGCGGTCGGCGAGCTGCCGGCGGCGCCCGCCGGCATGGAGATCGCGCGCGTCGACGTCATCGTCAGGCTGCGCCGCCTGCCGGGCTGAGCCCGCCTTGGGTCACCCGTGAGCCGCCGGTTCGTATCGACGGGGTCGCCGTTCGAGCGCCAAGCCGGCTATAGCCGCGCCGTCGTACAGGGATCCTGGTGCTTCGTGTCGGGCACCACGGGCTACGATTACCGTACCATGACGATGCCGGACGGTGTCGGTGCCCAGACCGAGGCCGCGCTGACAACGATCGCGTCCTCGCTCGACGAGGCCGGATTCGCGCCGTCCGACATCGTGCGGGTCCGCTATATCGTGACTGACACGGCCTTTCAGGACGAGGTCTTCGCCGTCGCCGGACGCTGGTTCGGCTCAATCCGCCCCGCCGCCACCATGATCGTGGCCGGCCTGATCCGACCCGAGATGAAGGTCGAGATCGAGGCGACCGCGTTGAAGGCGTGAGCTACTCCACCTTCTCGTTCGGGTAGACGCCCCAGAGCCTCTCCTGCTTCATGAAGCCCGCGAC
>CAHJXE010000153.1 GCA_903644085.1 Hyphomicrobiales bacterium | reverse complement strand
GAAGGCCGATCCGGGTGCGCCCGCCAGCCCCGCCTCGGCCGAGGTCACGGGGCCGCGCGTCCCGGGCGTAGACCAGAGCGCCGGCCCGCCGACCGGCGGATCGCTGACCGTCCCGTCCGTGCAGGAGCAGCGCCGGCAGGTGCTCTCGACGGTCGGCTCCGTCGCGTTCATCGACGCGAAGTCCTTCGAGAACCGCTACACGAACAACATCGTGGACGTGCTGAAGGACACGCCCGGCGTCTACGCGCAGAGCCGCTACGGGCAGGAGATCCGCCTCTCGATCCGCGGATCGGGCGTCGCGCGCAGCTTCCACACGCGCGGGATCGAAATCCTGCAGGACGGCATCCCGTTCAACCTCGCGGACGGCTCGGGCGACTACTACCAGATCGACCCGCTCGCGCTGCGCTCCGTCGAGGTCTACAAAGGCGGCAACGCCCTCGTTTTCGGCGCGTCCACGCTCGGCGGCGCGGTCGATTTCGTGAGCCCGACCGCGTTCACCGCGATCGCCCCGGCCTTTGTGCGGCTGGAGGGCGGCTCCTTCGGGGCTTTCCGAGGCAACGCGCAGGTTTCCCATGCCGAGGGGGACGTCGACGTCCTCCTCAACGTGACCCAGTCCCACCAGGACGGGTTCCGCCAGCATCAAAACCAGGACTACACGCAGGTCAACGCGAATGTCGGCTACCGCATCGCGCCCGGCGTCGAGACCCGGTTCTATGTCGGCGTGTACGACACGCACCAGAAGCTCCCGGGCACCGTCAGCCTGACGGACGCGCTGAACTTTCCGACCCGCGCCAGCCTCGCGGTCATCACCCAGAACCAATCCCGCGAGGTGAAGACCGAGCGCCTCGCGAACCGGACCTCGTTCGAGCTCGACCTCGGCAAGCTCGACGTCGATTCCTGGATCATCCACAAGGGCCTCTACCACCCGATCTTCCAGGTGGTCGACCAGGACGGGATGACCTACGGCGTCTCGCCACACTGGAGCGGCACCTTCGACGTGGCCGGCTACCGCGACGACCTCACGGTCGGCGGCCGCTATTTCGCGGGCAACAACACGGCGCTCCAATTCATCAACATCCAGGGCAATCGCGGCGCGCTCACCGCGAGCGCGCGCCAGAACGCCGCGAATTACGAGGCCTTCGCGGATAACCGGTTCTGGATCCTGCCGGACGTCGCCCTGATGGCGGGCGCGAAGCTCTTCCATGACGAGCGCGATTTCGAGAACCGCTTCACCGTGCCGTTCGTGCGGGCGAACCGTGACTATGACGGCTTCAACCCCAAATTCGGCGTGCTCTACCAGCCGGTTCCAAACATCCAGTTCTTCGCGGACCTGACGAAATCGCGCGACGTGCCGGATTTCGGCGACCTCGTGCAGTCGAACCAGCTCGGGCTGACATTCGTGCCGCTCCAGCAGCAGCGCGCCTGGACGGCCGAGGTCGGCACGCGCGGGTCGGTGGACCGGGTGAAGTGGGACTTCACGTTTTACCGCGCCGACCTGCGCGACGAACTCATCAACTTCAACCCGAATGCCGGGATCGGCATCCCGGCCGCAACCTTCAACGCCGACAAGACCGTTCACCAGGGGATCGAGTTCGGCGCGTCGGTCGACCTCGTGCGCGACGTCTCCGGGCCGGGTGCGGGCGACACGATCACGCTCGCGCAGCTCTGGAACTACAGCGATTTCCACTTCGACCACGACAAGGTCTACGGCGACAACCAGATCGCCGCGATCCCACGTCACGTGCTGCGCACCACGCTCTCCTACACGCGGCCGAACGGGTTCTATTTCGCGCCCGCGGTGGATTGGGTGCCGCAGGGCGCCTTCGCGGACCATGCCAACACGTTGCGCACCCCGGGCTACGCGCTGTTCGGCATCCAGACCGGGATGGCGTTCAAGAACGGCACGTCGATCTACGTCGACGCTCGCAACCTGACGAACGAGCGCTACATCAGCGATCTCGGCGCCGTGACGGATGCGCGGACGGTGCCGACCGCGATCTTCTACCCCGGCGAGGGACGGAGCGTCTTCGCGGGTATCCGCTACGCGTTCTGAGATCGGCGGTCTCGTGGCACGCCTCCATGTTGACCGGCACGGGCTTCGCCCCTAGACGCGTCGGTGCTGGAGACGTGGCCGAGCGGCTGAAGGCACTCGTTTGCTAAATGAGCGTACCCCGAAAGGGGTACCGAGGGTTCGAATCCCTCCGTCTCCGCCACCCGGGGCAGTGCCGCACGACGTCCCGGCGTTGATCCCCACGGGGCGCGCATAGGTGCCGGCGAACCAGTTCTTGACCTTGCGCTCGCCCGCGCCAGTCCAGCGCGCGACGCGCTTGATGGACGCCGGCCGCTCGCCGAGCGCACCCACGACATCAAGATGGCGAACGAAACGTCACCCGAGATCGGACGCACGCCCGATCTGCAGGGATCGGTCGTCGGCCGATCTTAACTTCGGCGAAACGGATGGTTCGGCTAGTTCGTCCGTGGAGGTCGTCGGATGCCCACCACAGCGCGCGAACAGTATATCCTCGAACTCATCAACGACGCCCGTCTCGACCCGGTCGGCGACATGGATCGCTACCTGGGCGCCTCCGCGGACCCGGACATCAGGTCCACTCTCGATTATTTCCACGTCGACCTGAACGCTTACGCGACTGCGGTCCGGGCACTCGCCCCGGCGCAGCCCGTCGCCCTGAACGAGAAGCTCCGGGCGGCCGCTCTCGGCCATGACCAAGTGCTCGTCGCCACCGACAGCCAGACGCACCAAGCTCCCGGAGAGGCGGATCTGCTGGGGCGCCTGACGGCGCAGGGCTACTCGCCCAGAGCGGGCGGCGAGAACGTTTACGCGTACGCGCTCGACCCGCTCTACGCCCACGCGGCGTTCATGGTGGACTGGGGCACCGGGGCGGGCGGGATGCAGGACGGCGCCGGCCACCGCGCGAACATCATGAGCGACGCGTTCCGCGAGGTCGGCGTCGCCGTCCTCGGGGAGGACAACCCCGCTACGGGCGTCGGGCCGCTCGTGGTGACGCAGGATTTCGGTACGTCCGTCGATCAACGGCCCATCGTGCTCGGCGTCGCCTACTGGGACGCGGACCACGATCAATTCTACTCCTTGGGCGAGGGGCGTGCCGGGCTGTCCGTCTCCTTCGGTGGCGCCGCCACGGTGTCAGGCGATAGCGGCGGCTACGCACTCGCTGCCGCCGCGACCGGCAAGCAGGTGATCACCCTGTCCGGTGCCGGCCTCGGCGGCGCAGTGACCTTCGATACCACCTTGTCGTCCGGTCAGAACGTCAAGCTGGACGTGGTCGACGGCGCCAAGCTCCTGACTTCGGCCTCCGGTCAGGTCTCGGGCGCGGTCTCCTCCATCCAGGGGCTCGGAGTCGTCGGCCTCGATATCACGACCGACGACGCGTCCCGGACCATCGCGGGAACGAAGGGTTCGGACGTCATCCATGCCGGGGCCGGCGACGACACCTTCATCGTCGGGCTCGGGCACGACGTGTTCGACGGCGGGGCCGGCAGCGACACGGCCGTGTTCGACTTCGCCTCGAATGCCGCGAAGGTGAGCGTCGTCGGGTCGACGATCAGCGTCACGGGTCAGGGCGCGGACGTCACGCTGATGAACGTGGAGTTTCTCCGTTTTATCGACAAGGTCGTCTCCACTGACCCAGCCGCCGCTCCCGTGGTCTCCTCGGAGCACGTGAACGCGATGTTCCGGTTCTACGACACCAAGACCGGGGACCATTTCTACACGAGCAGCGCGGACGAGAAGGCCTACGTCCAGAAGACCTTGCCGAGCTATGTCTACGAAGGCGTCGCCTGGGCGGCCCCTGACGCATCCGCGGCCACGACGGACGTATTCCGGTTCTACGACACGAAGACGTCCACGCATTTTTTCACGACGGACGCGGCAGAACGCGACTGGGTCATGCGCACACTCTCGAGCTACCAGTACGAGGGCGTGGCGTTCCAGGCCTACAAGGACACTCCCGGCGACGGCCATGTGACGCTGGAGCGGTTCTACAACACCTCGACCCACCTCCACCACTACTCCGCGGATGCCGGCGAGACCGCCGACATCAAGGCTGGGCACGTTGGAGCCTCCTGGTTGGACGAAGGACCGAGCCTCGTCGTCCACGTCCCCACGTCGGACATGTTTATGGCCTGACGCATCGCAGGAGGTAGGCGCGCGGACGAATCCTACCTGCGCACCAGCGGAAACGATGGCTCCCCGCCCGACGACGCGGGCGGCTTGTTCGAGGTGACGCGTTCTCCAACGTAGCTACAGCGGAGGATCAGCCGCCACCGAAGCCGGGACAGTGGCGTTCTGATCTCGATCGACGCCTGCCGACCAACCAACACCGTCGGATGATCGGCCGAAGGTCATGGCAGCGACCTCGTCGGCTCGGGCCTGCTTAAGCCTCGGCGAGAGACACGGATGCGAGCCGGCCTCATTTCTTGAGCTTGCCCTGCCACTTGCATAGTGAGAGCGAGCGCTTTGCTCCAATGGGGTGACGATGAGGTACAGTCCGTTCGCGTGTCGCCCAGCCTTCCCGAGGGTCGCGACCGCGCCGGCACTGAGCCGATGCATCACCCTCGCCTCCGCCACCCTCGTCCGGGACGCGCCATGACGTACGACCTCATCCTGCAAGGCGGCCGCGTCGTCGATCCGTCGCAATCCGTCGACCGCACGACGCGGGTCGCCTTCTCGGGCGGGCGTGTCGCGGCTTTCGGTGACGACATCGACACGACGGGCTGTCCCGACGTGCGCGACGTCTCGGGGCTGATCGTGACGCCCGGCCTCATCGACCTGCACACCCACGTCTACTGGGGCGGCACCTCGCTCGGGATCGACGCGGCCGAGTTCTGCCGCACGAGCGGCGTCACGACCGCGATCGACACGGGCTCGGCCGGCCCCGGCAACTGGATGGGCTTCCGCAAGCACGTCATCGAGCCCTCGCCGGTGCGCATCCTGGCGTATCTCCATGTCTCGCATGCGGGCATCTACGGCTTCGACAAGCGGGTCATGGTCGGCGAGAGCCGCGAGCTGATGCTGATGAATCCCGTCGATTGCGCGGAGGTCGCGGAGGCGAACCGGGACCTTATCGTGGGCATCAAGGTACGGGTCGGCCTTCACGCGTCCGGCACGTCCGGCACCGTGCCGCTGAATATCGCGCTTCAGGTCGCCGAGGAGGTCGGGATGCCCGTCATGGCGCATATCGACCATCCGCCGCCCTCCTACGAGGAGGTGCTCGGCATGCTGCGCCCCGGCGACGTCTTGACCCACGCCTTCCGGCCTTTCCCGAACGCGCCGATCACCGGTCAGGGCAAGGTGAAACAGGCCGTGCTCGATGCGCGTCGCCGCGGCGTCATCTTCGATATCGGCCACGGCAAGGGCTCGTTCGCCTTCAAGACGGCGCGCGCCATGCTGGCGAACGGCTTCATGCCGGACACCATCTCGTCAGACGTCCATACGCTGTGCATCGAAGGTCCGGCCTTCGACCAGACAACGACGTTGTCGAAGTTCCTCTGCCTCGGCGTGTCGCTGCCCGACGTGATCGCGGCCTCGACGGTCAACGCCGCGATGGCCATCAAGCGGCCGGGGCTCGGCTCGCTGAAGGTCGGCTCAGAGGGCGACGCGACGCTGCTGCGTCTTGAGGAGGGCCGGTTCGACTACGTCGATACGACGGGCGAGCACCTCGAAGGACACCAGCGCCTGACCTCGCAAGGCGTGGTGCTGGCCGGCAAGTGGTGGCACCCGACCTGAGCGCCGCCGTTCAGCTGACGGGAACGGCTGCGGCCCTGACGACCGCGTGACCGGCGACCCAAAGGGCGCGTGACGCGTTGTCACTGAGTTCTACGGACAACGCCCATGACCGACGTCTCGCCGATCGCCTCCGCCCCGACATCGCCGTCCAACCCTCGTCACGGCTCGAACGGTCCGCCCGTTCTCGGGCTCCCGCACACCCGCATCGACGGCCCGGCGAAGGTCACCGGCGCGGCGGACTTCCCGGGCGACGTATCGCTCGACGGGGTCGCGCATGCCGCACTCGTGCGCAGCCCGATGGCGCGGGGGCGGATCACGACGATCGACGAGACGGGCGCACGCGCCGTCACGGGCGTGCTCGACATCCTGACCTGCGCGAATGTGGGCGACGCCGTGCGGTCGGTGAAGCACGTCATGGCGGGTGGCTGGGCGAACAGCACCGCGCGCCCGCTCGCTTCGGCCGAGATCCTCTACGCGGGGCAGATCGTGGCGCTCGTCGTGGCGACGAGCCCGGAGGCCGCCGGGGAGGGTGCGGCCCGACTTGCGATCACCTACGAGCGCGCACCTCACGCGGTCGGGCTCGACGATGCGGGCGTGACGTCGCGGCCCTTGGCCGAACTGCGGCCGACGCACGAGGACCGGCGATCAGGCGACGTAGAGGCAGGCGTCGCGGCCGCCTTCGCCCGGGTGGAGGCGGATTACGCGACGCCTGTTCAGCACCACAACGCGATGGAGTTGCCGACTACCACCTGCGTGTGGGACGGCGACCGGCTGACGGTCTACGAGCCGACGCGCTTCGTCGGCGCGCTCCGGCACGGTCTCGCGGCCCAACTCGGGATCGATGCCGCCAAGGTGCGGGTCGTATCGCACTACATCGGTGGGCATTTCGGCTCGAAGCTCGCGCTGTCGCAGCACACCGTCCTGGCGGCCATCGCGGCGCGCCGGCTCGGGCGGCCGGTCCGGCTCGCGGTGAGCCGGCAGGACGGGTTCACGATCGCGAACCACCGCACCGAGACGCGTCACCGCGTCCGCCTCGGGGCCGACCGCGAGGGCCGCTTCGCGGCGCTCTCGCATACGGCCACGACCGCGACCTCGCGCTTCGACCTCTTCGCCATGGAGGGTACGGACGTCACGACCGCCCTCTACGCATGTCCCAACATCGCGGCCGAGGAGCGCGTCGCGGCGCTCGACCGCAACACGCCGGGGCCGATGCGGGCACCCCCCGAGGTACCCTACCTCTTCGCGCTCGAGAGCGCCGTCGACGAGCTCGCTCACGCGCTCCGCCTCGACCCGATCGAGCTGCGCCGCCGCAACGACACGGATCGTGACCCGGTGACGGGCCACCCCTTCACGACGCGACCGCTCATGCGCTGCTTCGACGCGGGCGCGGCCGCCTTCGGCTGGACGGATCGGCCCATCGAACCGGGATCGCGCCGCGACGGCGAGTGGCTCGTCGGCTACGGATGCGCGGCCTCCGCCCGGCCGGTCAAGGCGGGGCCGGTCGGCGTGAGGCTGACCGTGCATCCCGACCGCGCGCTCGTCGAGACGGCTCACCACGAGATTGGGAACGGGCTCTACACGCTTCTCGCGATGACGGCGGCCGACCGGCTCGGGCTGCCCTTCGAGCGGATCACCGTCCGGCTCGGCGACACGGACCTGCCGCCGGCCGGCATCTCGGGCGGCTCCTCCACCACGACGAGCCTCGTCAACGCGCTTGCGCAAGCCTGCCGCGAGGCGTTGGAACGCCGAGCGGAGGCGGAGGGCCCGATCTCGGTCACGTTGTACTACCTGCCGTCCGGTGCGAAGCCGGAGGACTTCGAGCGCCTCGAACGCGGGCAGATGAAGCTCGTGACGCCCCCCGAGGGCAAGCTTGCCTGGGCGTTCGGCGCGCATTTCGTCGAGGCGCGGGTCAACCTTCATACGGGGGAGGTCCGCGTCGCGCGCCATCTCGGCGCCTTCGCGGCCGGCCGCATCCTCAACCCGATGGCGGCGCGAAGCCAGCTGCTCGGCGGCATGGCCTGGGGTCTGAGCTCGGCCCTTCTCGAAGCGACGGAGCTCGACCGGGCGAGCGGCGCCTACGTGAACGTCGACCTTGCCGAGTACCTCGTCCCGACCTCCGCCGACATCGTCGCCCAGGAGGCGATCACGATCGA
>CAHJXE010000152.1 GCA_903644085.1 Hyphomicrobiales bacterium | reverse complement strand
AAGATCACGAAGATGGCCGAGATGCCGGAATCCTTGATCGTGTAGAGCGCGAGCGGCATCCAGGCGAGCGGCGAGACCGGCTTGAGGAGCTGGATGTAAGGGTCGAGCGCGCGGCCCATCAGCGGTGACATCCCGATCATGAAGCCGACCGGGATCGCCACGAAGACCGCCAGCAGGTAGCCGACCGCCACGCGCCCGATCGAGTAGGCGAGCTGGATGCCGAGGCCCTTGTCGTTCGCGCCGCGATCGTAGAACGGGTCCCTGAGGTGCCCCCAGATCGTCCGGCCGACATCGAGCGGCCCGGGCATGGCGGATTTGCCGGTGGTCGCCGTCGCGCCCATCAGCTTGGCGTATTCGGGATCCATCTGCTGCGTCGCCCCGATGCCCCCGACCGCGAGTTGCCAGGCGCCCAGGAACGCCACGAGGATCAGCAGCGACACGAAGGCCGCACGCAACTTGGTCGACGCCATCGCGACTACAACCCGAGATCGGTCAGGCCGGGATGGTCGGCGGGCCTCGGACCCTGCGGCCACCGGAACATCCTGTCCGGCTCGCCGATCGCCACGTCGTTGATGCTCGCGTGCCGCTCCGCCATCCGGCCATCCGCCGCGAAAGCCCAGTTCTCGTTGCCGTAGGAGCGGAACCAGTCGCCCGCCGCGTCATGCCATTCGTAGGCGAAGCGGACCGCGATGCGGTTCTCCGCGAAGGCCCACACCTCTTTAATGAGCCGGTACTCCAGTTCGCGTTCCCACTTGCGCGTGAGGAAGGCCGCGATCGCGTCGCGCCCCGAGAAGAACTCGGATCGGTTGCGCCAGCGGCTGTCCGGCGTATAGGCGGCCGCGACCCGCGCCGGGTCGCGCGTGTTCCAGGCGTCCTCGGCGGCGCGGGCCTTCAGGATCGCGGTCTCGCGCGAGAACGGTGGGAGTGGCGGCCGCGGCTCTTCGGTCATGGAGGTGGATACTACGAAGCCCGCTTGATCTTGAAGGACGCGAGATACTCCTCCGGCTTCGCGGGATCGAAGGTCTTGCCCATCACCACGAAGGTCTTGCTGGTCGCGGTCGGGGCGGTCAACCCCGCCTGGCTCATCAGCTTCTGCGCGTCCGTCGCCAGATAGACCTGCTCGGCCACCTTCTTGTAGTCGACGTCGCCTTTGATCTGGCCCCACCGCTTCATCTGCGTCAGCGTCCAGACCGCGAAGCTGGACCACGGGAACGGATCAAAATCGACGCGCTTCGCGTCCTTCTTGATGTTGCCGAGCCCGTCCGCGTAGGTGCCGGTGAGCACCTGTTCGAGCACGATCGGGGGCGCGTTCAGGTAGTTCGCGGGCGCGATCGCCTCGGCGATACCCTTGCGGTTCTCAGGCTTCGACGCGTAGGCGGTCGCGTCCAGGATCGCGCGCAGAAGCGCCGCGAAGCTGTTCGGCGCGCTCGTCACGAATTCCTGGGAGGCCGCGAAGGAGCAGCAGGGATGCCCGTCCCAGATCTCCTTGGAGAGGATGTGCATGAAGCCGACGCCGTCATAGATCGCGCGCTGGCAGATGTTGTCGGGCGCCAGGAAGCCGTCGATGTTGTCGGCCCTGAGATTGGCCACCATCTCGGGCGGCGGCACGGTGCGGAGTTGCACGTCGGTGTCGGGATCGATCCCGTGCTCCGCCAGATAGTAGCGCAGCAGGTAGTTGTGGTTCGAGTAGTCGAAGGGGATCGCGAGCTTCATCCCCTTCCAGTTCTTCGGGTCGCGATTGTCCTTGTGCTTCATCGCGAGCGTGATGCCCTGCCCGTTGATGTTCTCGATCGCCGGGACGACGAACGGCACGGGGTTCGAGCCGAGACCGAGCGTCAGGGCGAGCGGCATCGGGGCCAGCATGTGGGCGGCGTCGTATTCCTTGTTCACGGTCTTGTCGCGGATGATCGCCCAGCCGGCGGTCTTGACGACATCGACGTCGAGACCCTGCTTCCTGTAGAAGCCCATCGGGTCGGCCATGATGATGGGTGTCGCGCAGGTGATCGGGATAAACCCGACCTTCAGCTTCGTCTTCTCGGGCGTGCCAGACCCCTGCGCGAACACCTCGGTGGCGGTCGCGACGGGGAAGATTTGCGAGATGGCGGCGAGCGCCGTCGAGGCGCCGACCGCGCGCAGGAAGTTGCGCCGTTCCGCGTCCTTCGGGAACACGGCGCGCATGACCGCGCCCTCGACCACTCGCCCATAATCGACGCTGTGCTCGGCATCATGGTCCGCCTGGGATTCGTGCTCGCCGCACGAGCAGCCGCGCCTGGAGAGACGACGCGTCGCGTCGAACGGGTTGTCGAAGGTGGACACGGTGGCTCCGAGGCGGCGCGGCGGGATCGGACGGGCAACACCCGTGCCAGCCGTGGCCCGAAGGCCGCGGCCGGCACGACGTCGCGTGTTGGAAGGCGCGAGGTCGCGTGTGGGACGACGCGAAGTCGTGCGTTGGAGGCGCGAGGTCGCGGCCCCGCGGCTTCGCGTTACTCGGCCGCCTGCTGCATCGGGGTCGGCTTCGCGCCCGGGAAGCCCGTCTCGATCGGCAGCGCAGGGTCGCGCGACCACTCGTTCCAGGAGCCAAAATAGAGCTTCACATCCTTGATGCCCGCTTCCTTGAGCGCCACCAGCGTGTTCGACGCGCGCGCGCCCTTGAAGCAGTAGAGGACGACCGGCGTGTCGGCGTCGACCCCGACGGTCGCGCATTCGGCCAGGATCTCGTCCTTCGATTTCAGCATCTTGCCAGCGGGCGTCGGCTTCATCATCCGGTACCACTCGATCCAGCGGGCACCCGGGATGCGGCCCTTGCGGGGGCAGAAATCGGGCCCGTAGGGCGAGGACGAGGTGCCGACCCACTCGTCGACATCGCGGGTGTCGAGCTTGACGATCTCGTCGTCCGCCACCGCGCTCTTCATGTCCTCGAGGTCGACGAAGAGGGAGGCCGCGGCCGGGTCGACCTTGAAGGTCTTCGGGGTCGGGGCGGCGGCGTCCACCGTGGTCGGCTTGCCCTCGGCCGTCCAGGCCGTGAAGCCGCCGTGCAGGATCTTGACCTTGGGGTAGCCGAGATACTTGAGGAGCGTGTAGCCGCGGCAGGACTGGCCGAAGCCCGTATCCATTGATCCCTCGTAGATCACCGCGGTCTCGTCGCCGCCGAGGCCCGCCGCCCCGAAAGTCTCGGCGAACTTGTCCGTCATGGCGGTCACGCCCTCGGGCGTCGTGGTCGCGAGATACGAGAAGATGTCGTGGATGTTCACCGCACCCGGGATGTGGCCGGCCGCGTAGCCGTCCGGCGCGCGCGTGTCGATCGGCACGATGCCGCCCGCCGCCATCATGGTCTCCAGCTCGCTCGGGGAAATCAGAACGCTCTCGCTCATGTCAGGCCTCCGGTTCGTCGTTGCAGGTGTTCGCGTCACAAACCTCGGTCGGGCGGGCGCCCGGGTCTCAGGCGGCCAGTCCTGGTGCGCCCGACGGATCGGGTCCCATATCGGCCAGCATCTTCTTGAGCTGCTTCATCGCGGGCGTGACGATCGCCACGAAATAGGCCTCGCGCAGGCGTCGCTGCGCCTCGCCGGTCACCACGTAGCCGCGCGCGCCGCAATGGAGCATCGCGTTGTGCGCGGCGTCGACCGCGAGCTCGCTCGCCGCGAGCCGGGCCGCCACGACGCGCCGCCAGAGCGCCGGATCGGGGTCGAACGGGTCGATCGCCAGGGTCTCGACCTCGCGTTCGAGTGCGTCGGCACGGGCCGCGAGGTCGGGGGCCTGCACGTCGAGGTAGCGGTTCACGTGGCCGAGCGAGCCCTCGACCTCGCGGATCAGCCGGATGCAGCCCCGCGCGAGCCCGAGGCCCATCCCGACCTGCATCAGCACGAAGCCGAGCCGTATGCGCTTGACATAGGCTTCCGCCGGATCGGCCAGGATGTCGCCATCCGGGATGAACGCGTCACGCAGTTGGATGCCGTAAGTCCGCGTGCCGTCGAGCGCCACGAAAGTGCCGCCGTCGACGAGCTTCACGCCCGCGCCGGCGCAGGAGACGAGCGCCATCACCGGCCGGCCGTCCTCGCGCTCGAACACGCCGCCGAACCAATGGTCCGGCCCGAGATTGGACACCCAGGGAAGCGCTCCCTTGACGAGGTACCCGCCCTCGACCCGCCGCCCCTTCAGCCGCATCGTCTCGATACCGAAGAAGGTCTTCATCGGGTTGGAGAGGCCGGTGCCGCCGAGGATCGCGCCGGTCGCGATCTTCTCTCCGAGCCGCGCCTTCAGGGCGGCGTTGTCCGACGCCCAGACGTACCAGGCGAAGGCGTCCTGGCACCACATGCAGAAGGAGGTCGACAGGCAGTACTCGCCCGCCGCCGCGATGGCCCGGAATGCCGCCGTCAGGTCCGGCTCGCCCGCGCCGTAGCCGGGCAAGTGCCGGCCATACGCGCCCGCCGCCCCGAGCGCCCGCATCGCGTCCTCGGGGTAAAACCCGTCCCGGTCGATCTGGCCGACGATCGGGACGAGGTCGCGCTGCACCACCTCGCGCACGGCCGCGAGCACGTCCTCGCCCGTGTCGTCGTCGGGTGTCGCGAAGGCGAGTGCGGCGGCCATGCGGTTGCTCGTCGGTTCGGTGCGGATCAGGCGAGCGTGACGTCGAGGTTCACGGGGCGCGTGAACGTGTTCGCCACGGGCGACCATTTCTTGCAGTGGTCGAGCAGGGCCTCGATCTCCTCCTTCGACCGATCGGCCTCGAAGGTCACCTTGGCGCGCACGTCCGTGAAGCCGACCGGCTTCTCGCTGAGGTCGCCCGTGCCCCACACGCCCGTGATGTTGAGGTCGCCCTCGAGCTCGATCTCGAGCTTGTAGACCGTCATCCCGCGAGCGACCGCGTTCGCGTGGATCCCGACCGCCAGGCAGGACCCGAGCGCCGCGAGCGAGGCCTCGGACGGGTTCGGGGCCGTGTCGTCGCCGAGCAGGCCCGGCGGCTCGTCCACGATGTAGGGGTCGAGCGTGCGGATGAAGTTGAGGTGGCGGAAGCGCCCCTCCGCGACCGTCTTGCATTTCAGCGTCTTGATGACGGTCGGGTCGGCCTTGCCCTTGGCGATCAGGTCGTCGAGGCCGGCCTTGTCGATCGGCGCGAGGCATCCCGTCATCGCGGTCTGCGGCTGCATGGGTGTTTTCAGCGCGACTGTGCTCAAGCGTCTCTCCTCAGGACCGCGGCCGGAAACCGACCGTTCTGTTTCCTGGACGCACACTGCAGTCTCGCGCGCGCAGTCTCAAGCCGATGGCGGCCTAAAGCGCGTGCGATCGTCGCGGAAATAAGCGGCACACGAGAGCGTTTTGGGCATGGCTCGCTTGTACGCGCGCACGAACGGCTTCATGACCTTGCGAGGGACGACCCGCAACGCTTCGAGCTGACGATGCCGGACACGACACCCCGCGAACGTCTTCTCGGCGCCGCCACCGAGCTGTTCTGCCGCCGCGGCTTCCACGCGGTCGGGGTCGACGCGATCGTGGAGGCGGCCGGGACCGCCAAGACCACGCTCTACAAGCTCTTCGGCTCCAAGGAGGCGCTGGTCGAGGCCGTGCTCGACCGCGAGGGGCGCGCTTGGCGGGACTGGTTCCTGGGCGGCCTCGATGCGGGCGACGTCACGGCGCGTGAGCGGCTGGAGCGCATCATGCCGCTCCTCACCGAATGGTTCGGCGGCGGGCGTTTTTACGGGTGTCCGTTCATCAACGCGGTGGGCGAGCACGACAAGGACGACGACCGTATGCGCAAGCTCGCGCTCGATCACAAGGTCGCCGTGCTCGCCCGGATCGAGGATCTCCTGTCGGACGCTGGAGCGTCGGATGCGGGCGACCTGTCGCACCAGGTCGGTCTCGTCATGGACGGCGCGATCGTGGCCGCGCTCGTGACCCGGAGGGCGGAGGTCGGCGAGGCGGCCGGGCGCGCGCTGACCTGCCTGCTCGATGCCCATGTCGGCGCCCAAGTCGGCGCCCATGTCGGCACTCAAGTCGGCGCGCGCGCCCACGCGCCGGTCCGCAAGCTGAAGCGGGCGGCGGCCTGATCACGGGTTGCGCCGAGTCGCCCCTCAGGTGACGGGGCCGGTCGGTTCGCCCAGCGTCAGCATCAGCCGGTTCGCCCAGGCAAACATGGCGACCGCGTGCGTGAGGTCGAGGATCTCGAGGTCGCCCAATCCCGCCTCGCGCAGGGCGGTCAGATGCTCCGCGGTCGCCCGGGATGGCGTGTGAGACAGGGCGAGCGCGTAGTCGACCAGCGCGGCACGACGGGAACCGAGACCCGGATCCTCGCCCGCGTAGATCCGCGCCACGACCTCCGACGCCATCGTCTCCGGCGTCTGGTCGAGCTCGACGAAGCGGCGGGCATGAACCGACGCGCAGAACACGCAGCCGTTCAGCACGGATTCGACCAGCGTCGCGAGTTCCCGCTCGGCCCGGGGCAACCCACGTGGCGCGTACATGATCTTGTTAAAGAGCGGCGTGCGTTCCCCCAGAGCCGCCGGATCGTGCGCGAGGACCAGCGAGTAGGCGGTGATCTTGGTGTTGGACACCGTCTCCGTCAGTGAGGCGCGCTGCTCTGACGTCGCGGTCGCAAGGTCGATCGGCTCGATCCAGGGCGCCCACTCGACGACATCGGTCGTGAACGCGATGGGGTCAGCCATCGAGGCTCTCCATCAGCTCGAGCCCGCTCAGCACGCGCGTCTGGTAGCTCACGAAGGCGACGATCTGGGACAGCGTGACGATATCGCGCTCGCTGAGGCCGACGACGCGTAGTCGCGCAAGCGCGTCCGGAGAGCCGTCGCGCGGGCTGCGGGCGACCATCGCGACGTGCGCCGAGATCGTGTCCCAGCGCGGGCCGGCAGGCAGGCCATGCTCGGCCAGACGTCCATCGTAATACGCGCCGAGTGCCGCATCCTCGTTGAGGTGCGCGACGATCGCCGCCACGGCGGCTCGCTCGCTCAGGGGAAGGCCGCCCGGATCGGCCGGCCTCATGAGGGCCTCGTAGGCACCCTGCGTGTGCCGGGCTATGTCGGCCCGCTCCGCCCGCAGGGACGCGATGCGTGAACCCGGACGTAGCCCGGCAAGCGTGTCCAGAAGGTCGGTTCCGCTCACTCGGCTGCCCTCGGCATGTTCGTCTCCTCGGCCGCTTCCCGCCACTCGTCGCCGAGCAGTTCGGGCGTATCGAAGTCGACGAGCCGGCGGTACTGCTCGTCGAAATCGTCCGCGAACAGCGTCGAGCAGATGCCTTGCGCGACGCGCTCGGCCCCGACCGAGATGGCCGGGATGTCGCCCGTGACCTTGCCATGGCTGAGTGCCGCCGCGAAATTGAAGCAATGCACCCGCGAGGCCCAGGGTAGCGCTTCCGGGTCGAGCGCCTGGAACTCGAGCGCCGGGCCAAGCACCGGCTCCTCGGCCGCCGCGCTGTCCTCCAGGCCCGGCGGCAGATAGCGATCGCGCCACAGCGCCACCCGGCCGGCGAGGCGAGCGAGTTCAGGGCGGCGCGCCCAGTCGCCCGTGAACCCGGTTCCCAGGATCAGGAAACCGACCGAGATCGGCCCGCGGCTGGTCGCGAGCGCGAGCCGGTCGCCCTCGACCGCGACGGACTGGATGGCGCAACTCGTCAGGACCTGGAAGTTCGCGTGACGGCCGACGCGCTGCATCGAGTTACGGGGCGGGGCGACGCCTTCGGCCGCGATATAGAGCTCGATCATCCAGCGCTGACGATCCGGCAGGTTCTGGTATCCGTAGGCCAGACCGGGGCTTCCGATCGCGAGCCCCTTGTTGAACCTCGGCATGGCCGGGCGGCGAACGAGCAGGATCACGGAGGCGGCGCCGGCCTCGAGCGCCGCCGCGGCGTTGTCGATCGCCGAGGCGCTCGCCCCGACGACGCCCACATGCCGACCCGCCAGCGCCGGGAAGTCGATCGCGTCGGCCGAAT
>CAHJXE010000151.1 GCA_903644085.1 Hyphomicrobiales bacterium | reverse complement strand
AAGATGCGCGCCTCCTCGGCCCGGTCGAGCCGCAGCGCGCCTGCCAGCGCGCCGGCACGCCCGAGGAGGTGCGAGCCGATCGCCACGTTGTCGATCGTGCTCATCGCGGGGACGAGCTTGACGTGCTGGAAGGTGCGCGCGAGCCCGAGCGTCGCGATGCGCCGCGCCGGCCAGCCGCCGATCTCGCGGCCGAGCAGCGCGACATGCCCGGAACTCGCCCGCGCGACCCCGGTGATCAGGTTGAAGCTCGTCGACTTGCCCGCCCCGTTGGGGCCGATGAGCCCCACGATCTCGCCGGCCCGGAGATCGAAGCTGACATCGTCGACCGCCACGAGCCCGCCGAAGGTCTTGCGGAGGTCCCGCACCGTCAGCATGCCGGAGCCGGCGCGCGGCAGGGTGCGCGACGCGGTCAGCGGCTCGGCCGAACGCGCGCCGCGGGGCGAACGCAACCGGCCGAATAGGTTCCGCAGATGCGGCCAGATCCCGTCCGGGGCGAACTGGAAGATCGCGATCAGCAGGAAGCCGAACACGATCGCCTCGTAATTGCCCTGCGTGCCGATCAGCCAGGGCAGCACGTCCTGGAGCTTGTCGCGCAGGACCGTGATGAGCCCGGCGCCCAGCACCGCGCCGCCGATGCTGCCGACGCCGCCCGCGACCGCCATGAGGAGGTAGTCGATCGACACGTTGATGCTGAACGGCGTCGGGTTCACGGCGCGCTGGAAGTGCGCGTAGAGCCAGCCCGCCACCGCCGCGAGGGCGGCCGCGTACACGAAGGCGACGATCCGCATCCGGCCCGTATCGATGCCGAAGCTCTCGCCCGCCATCACCCCGCCGCGCAGGGCCCGGATGGCACGTCCGATCCGGGAATCGAGGAGGTTGCGGGTGAGAAGGAGCGCGACCGCCAGGATCGCGAGCGTCAGGAGGTAGAAGCGCGAGGGGTCGATGAACGAGACCCCGAAGGCGGAGACCGGCGGGATGCCCGAGATCCCGTCGAAGCGCCGGAAATAGTCGAGGCTCCCGGTGAGGTAGAAGAAGCTGATGTTCCAGGCGATGGTGGCGACCGGCAGGTAATGTCCCTTCAGCCGGAGCGTGATCGCCCCGATCCCCCAGGCGAGAACGGATGCGAGCCCGACCGCGACCGGCAAGGTGGCGAACGGCGTCCACCCGTAGCGGGTCGTCAGGATCGCGGTCGTGTACGCGCCGAAGCCGACGAACATGGCCTGCCCGAAGGACACGATCCCGGCGATGCCGGTGAGCACCACGATGCCGAGCGCCACGACCGCCGCGATCCCGATCGAGCCCGCGAGCGTCATCCAGTAGATCGGCACGCCGGGGATGAACGGCAGCGCGACCGCCAGGATCGCGACCGCCAGGAGGGCGAGGCGGGGTATCATTCCTCGTCCTCGAGCTGCGTCGTGCCGTAGGAGCGCGCGAGCAGGATCGGCACGATGATCATGAAGACGATCACCTCCTTGAGGTCGCTCGCCGCGAAGGACGCGAAGCTCTCGATCACGCCGACCAGGATCGCGGCGCCCGCCGCCACGGGGTAGCTGACGAGGCCGCCGATGATCGCCGCCACGAAACCCTTGAGGCCGATGAGGAAGCCGGTGTCGTAGTAGATGGTGGTGATGGGCGACACGAGGATGCCGCCCGCCGCGCCGATCAGCCCGGCGAGCCCGAAGGCGAGCCGCCCCGAGAAGGTGGGCGAGATGCCGACCAGGCTCGCGCCGAGCCGGTTGACGGCCGTCGCGCGCAGCGCCTTGCCGACGAGCGTGCGGCCGAAGAGAAGATAGAGCGCGAGGATCAGGCAGAGCGTCACGCCGAGCACGGCCAGCGACTGCCCGGTCACGAACACCTCACCGAAGGTGAAGTTCGCCGCCGAGAGCGGGGCGGTGCGCGACCCCTCCGCCCCGAAGAAGACGAGCCCGAGCCCGGTCATCGCGAGGTGGAGCGCGACCGACACGATGAGCAGGACGAGGACCGACGCCCCGGCGAGCGGGCGATAGATCGCGTCGTGGATGGACAACGCGAGCGGCGCGACGATCACGAGCGTCATGGCGATCGCGCCCGCCTGCCCGGGCGAGCGCGGCGCGATCATCACGGTCGCGGCCGCGATCGCGAGCGGCGCGAGGACCGTCGCGGCGAGCGTCCCGAGGACGATCCGCCCCGACAGCGCGCCCCGCTCCGCCCACAGCGTCACGATGGCGGCCGCGATGCCGAAGAGCAGCAGGAGCCAGACGGTGCCGGGCACGCGCCCCGCCTCCAAGGCCGCGAGCGTCAGCGCCCCGAAGGACACGAACTCGCCGATCGGCACGAAGATGACGCGGGTCACCGTGAAGACGAGCACCAGAGCCAGCGCCAGGAGCGCGTAGATCGCCGCGTTCGTGACGCCGTCCTGCAGCAGAATCAGGAAGATCGAGAGGTCCACGCGCTCTCCCCAGGACCGGAGCCCGTCTTGGACGCGGGCGAGGTCGGAGCCGAGGATCGGCCTCGTTCACCCGGGCTCTTGCCGCCGGGTGCGGGCCTCGTCAAGTGCGACGCTCGTCGGGGGCACGCTTGCCGTCAGGCCACTCCATACTCGCGCGCAACGCCGCGTTGACGCGCGCCTGCCAGTCGGGGCCGGTCGCGCGGAAATGCGCCAGCACGTCGGGGTCGAGGCGCACCGTCGCGTCGGCGGCTGCCCGACCGTCCTCGGAGGACCGGATCAGGGCCGCGTAGAGCGCGGGCGGGAGAACCTCGGAGGCGGGGCGCATCGCGGCGAGTTCTTCGGCCGTGAGTTCGGGGTTGTCCGAGACCTCGTCCCAATCGGCTTGCGTGAACCCGTCGAAGCTCGGCGGCCTCGTGTCAGGCTTGTTCATATGAGGTCCTTTCCACCGGGCTTGCCGTCCTGAGACTCACGATCGCTAAAGCCTCGGAGCCGAGAGGCGAGACGATCGCCACCACGGTGTCCGTGTGGCCCAGCATACCCACGAGCTTCAGCCGAAGCCTTCCCGTTCGGCTCGGTTTGGCGGGAAATGCCAGGACGCGGCTCCAACTGAATGTCGCTTCGACATCCGCGAAATCCAAGCCGTGCTTCTCGAGGTTGGCGCGACGTTTAGGTTCGTCCCACACGACGATCATGCAGTAAATTTGCAGGCTCGCAGATCATGACGCAAGCGCCTGATGTTGCTTAGGACATTTGGGACGCGCTCACCTGGCCGCCCCGATGCTCGCGCGCAACGCCGCGTTGACGCGCGCCTGCCAGCCGGGGCCGGTCGCGCGGAAATGCGCCAGCACGTCGGGGTCGAGGCGCACCGTCGCGTCGGCGGCTGCCCGACCGTCCTCGGAGGACCGGATCAGGGCCGCGTAGAGCGCGGGCGGGAGAACCTCGGAGGCCGGACGCAGCGAGGCGAGTTCCTCGGCCGTGAGTTCTGGGTTGTCCGGGTCCTGGGCGATACCCGCCTGGATCCGGGCTTCCTCCTCGTCAGTGATCTCGACGCGATACTCTCGAATCTTCTGCATGATCACGTCGCTCCTTTCTGCTCGCTCGCCGCATGCTGATGACGGACAGCGCTTCGGCCCCGAGAGGCGAAAACACTACGGCGACGAGTTCGCCCCCGAACGGGAGGACAGCCTTGAACCGCGCCGCGCCAAGCCGTCCGTCATAGCTTGGCGTGACCAGCGCGTTTGTCCAGTCGCACGATCCCGCGTCCGCGAGATCGAAGCCGTGGTTCGCGATGTTCCAGGCCCGCTTCGGCGGGTCGTAAGTGAAGATCATGGGCCGGCGACGCCCTCACTCCGCCTCGGCGGCCAGCAGCGCCGCCCGGTGCTCCGTGATCAGCGCGTCCACCACCTCGTCGAGCGCGGTCCCGGCCACGACCTCCTCCAGCCGGTAGAGCGTCAGGTTGATGCGGTGGTCGGTCACCCGGCCTTGCGGGAAGTTGTAGGTGCGGATGCGCTCGGATCTGTCGCCTGACCCCACCTGAGACTTGCGCTCGGCCGCCCGCACGGCGTCCTTGGCGCTGCGCTCCTGGTCGTAGAGCCGCGAGCGCAGCAGCGACATGGCCCGCGCGCGATTCTTGTGCTGCGAACGCTCCTCCTGGACGAAGACCACGATGCCGGACGGCACGTGGGTGATGCGGATCGCGGATTCGGTCTTGTTGACGTGCTGGCCGCCCGCGCCCTGCGCGCGCATCGTGTCGATCTTCAGGTCCGCATCGTTGATCGCGATGTCGACCTCCTCGGCCTCCGGCAGCACCGCGACGGTCGCGGCCGAGGTGTGGATGCGCCCCTGCGTCTCGGTGTTCGGCACGCGCTGCACGCGGTGGACGCCGGATTCGAACTTGAGCCGGGCGAACACGCCACGCCCCTTGATCTCCGCCACGACCTCCTTGAAACCGCCGACCGTCCCCTCGCTCTCCGACATCACCTCGACGCGCCAGCCGTGCAGCTCGGCGTAGCGGGCATACATGCGGAAGAGGTCGCCCGCGAAGAGCGCCGCCTCGTCGCCGCCGGTGCCGGCACGGATCTCCAGGATGGCGCTCTTCTCGTCCGCCATGTCCTTCGGCAGGAGGAGCAGGTTGAGCGCGGCGGCCGCGTCCTCGGCCTTGGCGGTCGCGTCCGAGCGCTCGTCCTCGGCGAGCGAGCGCATCTCGGGTTCGCTCGTGGGGTCGGCGATCATCGCGTCGAGCCCCGCGAGGTCCTCCGCGGCGGACTGGTAGACGCGGATCGCCTCGACCACGGGATCGAGCTCGGAGAGCTCGCGCGACAGGGCGACGAAGCGCTCGGGCTCGGGGCCGCCGTTCAGGGTCGCCGACACGATCGCGTGCCGCGTCAGGATCGCGTCGAGCTTGGCCCCCGGAGGCGCGGCCATCAGACGGGGATCCCGTGCCGGGCCGCGAAGTCGGACAGGATCGGCCGGAGGTTGTCGCCGCCGCCGTCGAGGCCGCGCAGCTCCGTCTCGACGAGGTCGGCCAGCCGCGCGCCGTCGAGCGCCAGGATCATCGCCTTCACGGGACCGATGGCGGCGGCCGACATGGAGAGCGAGCGGAAGCCGAGCCCGATCAGCGCCATCGCGTCCAAGGGCCGGCCCGCGAGCTCGCCGCACACGGTCACCGGGCAGCCGACCGCCGTGGCGCGGCCCGCCACGAGGCGCAGCGCGCGCATGGAGGGCAGGCTCAACGGGTCGAACCGGTCCGCCACGAGCTTGTTCCCGCGATCGACCGCGAAGAGGAACTGCATGAGGTCGTTCGAGCCGACCGACAGGAAGTCCGCCGCGGCGGCGATCTCGTCGATCTCGAAGAGGAGCGAGGGCACCTCCACCATGGCGCCGAGCGAGATCTCGGCCGGGACCGCGCTGCCATGCGCGGTCAGGAAGGCGAGTTCGCCCTCCACGAAGCGCTTGGCCTGCAGGAACTCGGCCGTCGTCGCCACCATCGGGAACATGATGCGCAGATGCCGGCCGGCCGCCGCCTTGAGGAGGGCGCGTGCCTGGGTGCGCAGCAGCGCCGGACGGTCGAGCGCGATGCGGATGGCGCGCCAGCCGAGCGCGGGGTTCTCCTCCTCCACGCGCGGCATGTAGGGCAGGAGCTTGTCGCCCCCGATATCGAGGCTGCGGAAGGTGACGGGAAGCCCGCCCGCGCCCTCGAACACGGAGGCGTAGAGCGCCTGCTGGTCCTTGGCGGAGGGCATCCGCTCCGCGATCATGAATTGCAGCTCGGTGCGGAACAGGCCGATGCCGCGCGCCCCGGTCTCCTCAAGGTGCGGCAGGTCGACGAGCAGCCCGGCATTGAGCTGGAGCGCGATCTCGACCCCGTCGCGCGTCACGGCGGGCTTGTCGCGCAACAGGCGGTACTGCGCCTGGCGCCGGGCGCGCAGTCGCGCCTTCTCGGCATAGGCCGCTTCGATGTCCGGCGGCGGGCGGACATGGATCTCTCCGGCCCCGCCGTCCACGATCACGGCGTCGCCCGCCTCCACCAGCGAGGCCGCGTTCTCGACCTCGCTGACGACCGGGATGTTGAGCGCGCGCGCCACGATCGCGATGTGGCTCGTCTGGCCGCCCTCCTCCAGCACGAGGCCGCGCAGGCGCGAGCGGTCGTAGTCGAGCAACGCCGCCGGTCCCATCATGCGCGCCACGATGATGGCGTTCTCGGGCAGGTTCTCGCGCGTCGCCACGAGATCGACCCCGACGAGCCGGTGCAGCAGGCGGTTCGCGAGCTCGTCCAGATCGTGCAGGCGTTCGCGCAGGAACGGGTCGGTGGAGCGCATCAGGCGCGCGCGGGAGTCCGACTGCACGCGCTCGACCGCGGCCTCCGCCGTGATGCCGGTGCGGACCGCCTCGCGCATGCGCCGGAGCCAGCCCTGGTCGTGGGCGAACATGCGGAAGGTCTCGAGCACGTCGCGGTGCTCGCCCCCATGCGCGATGTCGCCCCGCTCCAGCATCGCGTCGATCGAGAGGCGGACCTCCTCGATCGCGGCGTCGAGCCGGAGGATCTCCGCGTCGCTGTCGGCCGCGATGATGTTGCGCACGACGATTCGCGGCTCGTGCAGCACCACGTAGCCGAGCCCCAGGCCGTCCACGAGCGCCGCGCCCCTGATCTGGAGCGGGCGGCGGGCGGCGGTCTCGGTACCGGGTTCGCCCAGCGATTGAAGCTCGCCGGACGCGATCAGTTCGGCCAAAATCATGGAGGTCGTCTGGAGCGCTTCAACCTCCTCCTCGGTATAGACCCGATGAGTCTTATTCTGGACGACGAGGACGCCGAGCGTGTTGCCGGCCCGCAGCACGGGGACGCCGAGGAAGCCGTGATAGCTCTCCTCGCCGGTCTCCGGCCGGTAGGAGAAGGCCGGGTGCGTCTGCGCGTCGGAGAGCGCCAACGGATCGGCATTCGCGGCGATCAGCCCGACCAGGCCCTCGCCCGCCCGCATGGTGGTGAGGTGGACGGCCTCCCGGTTCAGGCCCTCGGTCGCGTAGAGTTCGAGCGTCCCGTCGGCCCGCATCACGTAGAGCGAGCAGACCTCCGACACCATGTTCGCCGCGATGAGGATCGTGATCCGGTCGAGCCGCGCCTGGGCGGGCAGCGGCTCCGCCATGATCTCGCGCAGGCGGCGCAGGAGAACGCGGGGCCCGCCGGGTGCTCCTCTCATCGGTCAATCCGTGAATGCGGCCCGATGATGCCGGTCGTCGCCCGGCGGGGCGTCAGGCCCTGTCGAGGCCGTATAGCGAGTGCAAGGTCCGGACCGCAAGTTCGGTATAGGCGGCGTCGATGAGGACGGAGAACTTGATCTCGGAGGTCGTGATCGCCCGGATGTTGATGCCCTTCTCCGCGAGCGCCCGGAAGGCGCGCGACGCGACGCCCGCGTGGCTGCGCATGCCGACGCCGATCGCCGACACCTTCACGACGTCGGTGGCGCCCTGCACGTCCTGCATGCCGATCGATCCACGGTTCGCGTCCAGGATGTGGCGCGCGCGCTCATAGTCGGCGGCCGGCACCGTGAAGGTCATGTCGGTCGTCGCGGCATCGTCGGACACGACCTGGATGATCATGTCGACGTTGATGTTCTGGTCGGCCAGCGGGCCGAAGATCGCGGCCGCGACGCCGGGCTGGTCGGCGATGCGGCGCAGCGTGATCTGCGCCTCGTCGCGCGAGAACGCGATCCCCGTGACGACGGGCTGTTCCACGATATCCTCCTCGTCGCAGATGAGCGTGCCGGGTTTCGGGGCGTCCGGGTCGTCGAAGCTCGACCGGACGTAGGTGGGCATTCGGTTCACCATGGCGAGCTCGACCGAGCGCACCTGGAGCACCTTCGCGCCGAGGGAGGCCATCTCCAGCATCTCCTCGAAGGCCACGCGGTCGAGCCGGCGGGCCTTGGGCACGACGCGCGGATCGGTCGTATAGACGCCGTCGACGTCCGTGTAGATGTCGCAGCGCTCCGCGCCGAGCGCCGCCGCGAGCCCGACCGCG
>CAHJXE010000150.1 GCA_903644085.1 Hyphomicrobiales bacterium | reverse complement strand
CCGGGACGGACGGCTCGTCGGCGTCGGGCGCGCGGCCGCGTTCACGCTCGAGCAATGGCTGCGGGCCGACGGGGATGCCCGCCGCGCGACCGATCCCAACCTTCGCGCCGCGGCGCGCTGCGACCCGATCGGCTGCACGGTCGAGATGCCGGACGGACGCGTCGCATCCTTCCTCGACGATCGCCGGGGCTTCGCGGAGGATTGCGCGCGCGCCGCGATCGTCATCTCGCGCCTCGCCGCCCCGCCGGGTTGCGCGGCCCTCGTGGTGGACCGCTCGTTCCTGGCGGAGCACGGCGCCACCACCCTGCGCGCTGAGGGCAACGACACGTCGAGCACATACGTCGTCGACACCGTGCGCCGACCCGGCGACACGCGGCCTTGGCTCGCCGCGCCGTCGGACCCGACGGCCCGTCCATCCGCCCGCGCGACAGGAAACCGGCCGATCGCGCCGCATCCGGTCCCGTCCCGCGACATGGGCCGGGATCCAGACCGACAACCAGGCCAGCCAGAGGAGCACGACACGCCCCCGCTACCGGAGGACGACGCGGCTCAGTAGCGCCGCACGAGGCTTACCAGCCGGCCCTGGATCTTGACGCGGTCGGGCCCGAGTACGCGCGTCTCGAAGGCGGGGTTCGCGGCCTCGAGCGCGATCGAGGAGCCGCGCCGGCGCAGGCGCTTCAGCGTCGCCTCCTCGTCGTCGATGAGCGCCACCACGATGTCGCCGGTATTCGCGACGTCCTGCCGGCGGATCACCACCGTGTCGCCGTCGAGGATGCCGGCCTCGATCATCGAGTCGCCCCGGACTTCCAGGGCGTAGTGCTCGCCGCCCCCAGCGAGGAAGTCAGGCGAGACCGCGATCGAGTGGGACCGGCTCTGGATGGCGGAGATCGGCGTGCCGGCCGCGATCCGTCCCATGACCGGGATCATGGTGGGCTTGCCGTCCTCCCGGGCCGCGACGCCGCCGGGAATATGGCGGGGCCGGCCGAAATGGCCCTCGACTACGCTCGGGCTGAAGGCGGGCTTCGGCAAGGGCTCGGGCATCTTGAGGATCTCGATCGCGCGCGCCCGGTTCGGCAGGCGGCGGATGAAGCCCCGCTCCTCCAAAGCCGTGATCAGCCGGTGGATGCCCGATTTCGACTTAAGATCGAGCGCGATCTTCATCTCGTCGAAGGAGGGTGGCACGCCGCTATCGTGCGAACGCTCGTGGATGAAGCGCAACAGCTCGTTTTGCTTGCGTGTCAGCATCGCGGATCCCCGACTCGGGCCCGCTCAGGCCCGTGAAACAAAACGCGAACAGAATAGTCGTTCCCGCTGTGTTCCGCAAGCAAGAATGCCGCAGCGATCCGAATAGCCGCTCCCGTTGGGGATGGCACCATCGCGCATGAAGACAGGTCACATGTCGTCGCGAGAACCGCTCAGGCGGACTCGGCGTCGAGCCTTGCCTTCTTACGCTCCACCATCACGACCGCGAGGATCGAGACTTCGTAGAGCAGGAGGGTGGGGACGGCGAGCGCGCATTGGCTGATCACGTCGGGCGGCGTCAGCACGGCGGCCGCCACGAAGACGAGCACGATCGCGTACCGGCGTTTCCCCTTCAGGAATGTCGAATCGATGATCCCGGCACGCGCGAGCAGCGTCAGCACGACGGGCAGCTGGAAGCAGATCCCGAACGCGAAGAGCAGCGTCATGATGAGCGAGAGATACTCGTTCACCTTGGGCAGGAACTGGATTTCCGGATGATCGGCGGCCGCGAATTGTTGCATCGAGACCGAGAACCGCATGAGCAGCGGCATCGCCACGAAGTAGACGAGCATCGCGCCCATCAGGAACAGGATCGGCGTCGCCAGCAGGTATGGCAGGAAGGCCTGCCGCTCGTTCTTGTAGAGTCCGGGCGCGACGAACTTGTAGATCTGCGTCGCGATGATCGGGAATGCCAGAAACCCCGCCCCGAAGGCCGCGACCTGGATATGCGTGAACAGGAGTTCGAGCGCGTGTGTGTAGACCATGTGGGCCTGGGCGGGATCTCCCACCGCCCACACATAGGGCTGCACCAGGATGTTGTAGATCTGCGTGGATACCGCGTAGCAGAGAAAGAACATGACCACGAAGGCAATCAGCGCCTTGATGAGGCGCGCGCGCAGCTCGATCAGATGATCGAGTAGCGGCGCGCGCGACGCCTCGATGTCCGCTTCGTCGACGGCCGTCCTCACGCGCGTGCGTCCCGGGCGAGTGGGAGTCGTTCAGGCGCAGGCTCCAGTCCAGGTCCGGCGGGCTCCGTCGGCATCGGGTCAGCCGCCGCCGACACGTCCCTGGGCGCGGAAAGGTCGAGCGGCGCGGACGGGTACCCGGGCGAGGGCGTCTGTTCGATGTGATGGATCGGTCCTGCCTCGTCCACGACGGGGGTCTCACCGAAGAACCTGTCCTCGGCCTGCGTCGATGTCGCGTGGCCCGCTCCGGCCATCGTCGAGCCCGTCTTGCTCTCCACCGCGCTCTTCAGCTCGTCGCGGATCGTCTGGAGGGGGTTGAACTTGGACGACGTCGCGCTCGCGACGTCGCGATGCAGACCGTCGACTTCGCGCTTCACGTCGTCCAGGTTCGCCTCGCGTATGGCCTCGTTGAACTGGCTCTGAAACTCGTAGGCGAGGCGCTTCACCTTCGAGGTCATCTGGCCGACGGTGCGGAGTGCCCTGGGCAGGTCCTTGGGACCGATGACGATCAGCGCGACGCCGCCGATCACCATCACTTCGCCCCAGCTCATATCGAACATTACACGGGTCTCACCACGCCGAATGCAGCCGTTCGGCGCCAAGCGATCTCCGCCGGGTCATCCCGGCCGAGCGAAGCCTCGAGCGCGGTCGCGCTCAGACCACCTTGCGGTCGGCGAAGCTCGACACCGTCCCGACCGGCTCGGTCGTGCGATGCTCGATGTTGCGCACGGGCTCGCCGGGAACGGGCGTCACGGTGGTGGCGGCCGGCGTATCCTCGTCCGCCATGCCCTTCTTGAACGCCTTGATGCCCTTCGCGACGTCGCCCATCATGTCGGAGATCTTGCCGCGGCCGAACATCAGCATGACGATCCCGCCGACGACGACCCAGTGCCAAATGCTCGCGCCACCCATGGCAATCCTCCTGCGCCCTCACGCGGGGCGTAATGCGTTATCCGCAACCTATGGGGACGGCGCGGCGAAAACAAGGTGATGGACAAGGCGACGAACTCGAAGACGGGACTTGAAGGCGGGACTTGGACGGACCTCGACGAGCATCGCGTCTTCAGAGAAGACCCGGCTGAAGCGGCGGTCGGACGTTCTCCGGCGGCGGCTCAGGGGACATCTCGTCCGATAGCAGGAATGCGCGCGCGCTCTCGCGGATGTCGACGCGCTGACCCTCGCTCATGCGGTCCAGCGCGTCGTAGATGAGCTTCATGCGCCCGTTCGCGCGCAACCTGTCCTCGTGGCGCATCACGAAGTCCCAGTAGAGCGCATTGAACGGGCAGGCGTCCGGCCCCGTGCGCTGCCGGACGTCGTAGCGGCACCCGGCGCAGTAATCCGACATGCGGTTGATGTAGGCGCCGGACGCCGCGTACGGCTTGGAGCCCATCACACCGCCATCCGCCCACAGGATCATGCCGTGGACGTTCGGCAGTTCCACCCACTCGTAGGCGTCCGCGTAGACGACGAGATACCATTCCTCGAGCTCGGAGGGACGAATGCCGGCGACCAGCGCGAAATTGCCGGTGACCATCAGCCGCTGGATGTGATGCGCCCACGCGTTCTCGGCGGTCGAACGGATGCAGTCGCGCAGGCAATTCATCTGCGTCTCGCCCGACCAGTAGAACCAGGGCAGCCGGCGCTCGGCCCCGAGCGCGTTCGTGGCCGCGTAGGCGGGCATGCGGTGCCAGTAGACGCCGCGGATGTACTCGCGCCAGCCGATGACCTGGCGCACGAAGCCTTCAGCGGCATTCAAGGGCGCGACCCCGTCCCGGTAGGCGCGCTCGACCGCGACGCAGACCTCCTCGGCCGTGAGCAGGCCGAGGTTGAGCGAGGTCGACAGTGCGGAGTGGAACAGGAAGTCGCTGCCCGCCCGCATCGCGTCCTGGAAATCTCCGTACGAGGAGAGGCGATGCGTGATGAAGTCCTGGAGCGCGCCGAGCGCCGCCTCCCGGGTCACGGGCCAGCGGAACGGTTCGAGCCGGCCGAAATGGCCGTCGAACCGCGACGCCACGAGGTCGAGCACCTCGCGCGTGATCGCGTCGGGCTCGAAGCGGGGCGGCTCGGGCGGGGAGACGCGCTTCGGCAGCGCCTTCCGGTTCTCGCGGTCGAAGTTCCAGCGCCCACCCTCGGGCGCGTCGCCGTCCATCAGGAAACCGGTGCGGCGACGCATCTCGCGGTAGAAGAACTCCATGCGGTAGCTGCGCTGCCCCTCCGCCCAGCGGTCGAACTCGGCGCGCGAGCACAGGAACCGGTTGTCGGACCGGATCTCGACCGGCACCCCGAGCCGCTCCCCCCAGCGGCGCATCTCGTCCCAGACCCGCCACTCGCCGGGCTCCGTCACGACGACGCGATCCGGGCGGCGGCTCTCGACCGCGCGGGCGAGTTCGCCCGTGAAGGAGCCTGTGTTGAGCGGATCGTCGAGGCGTACGTAATCGACGCGAACGCCCTCCGCTTCCAGATCGCGGGCGAAGTGTCGCATGGCTGAGAAGATCAGCGCGATCTTCTGCTTGTGGTGGCGCACGTAGGTCGCCTCGTCCGCGACCTCGACCATCAGCACGGCGTCCGTCTCGGGATCGAGATCGGTCAGCGACGCGATGCGGCGGTTGAGCTGGTCGCCGAGAACGAAACGAAGCGTCGACACGTGGTTGATGATCCGGCGTCGCTGATCCGCCGCGACACGGCCAGAACCGCCTTCATCATGCCGCCGTTCCGGTGCTAGACGGATCGTGAAGTCGCCCATAGTGGCGACGCCCCGAGACACGCCATGCCCCGTTTCACCCCCGCCCTCCTGGTCGCTGGCGCGATATCGCTCGCCGTGCCGGCCTCTGCATTCGCCCAGAGCCCGCCCGCGATGCCGATGCCGCCCTCCGCGAGCGATCCCCTGCCGAAGGAGAGCGCACCGGCGAAGACGAAGCCCGCGCCGCGCAAGCGCGCCCGGTCGGACGCGGCCACGCCTGCCCGCACCAGGGGCGGCTCCGGCGACGACAGCTTGTCGGAGCGGATCGATACGCGCCCGGCGCGGGGCGGCCCCGTCGAGCTCGAGGACGACCCGCGCGCCGTGCAGCCGACCCTGCAGAACGGCCGCGCCGGCGTCGGCATGAGGTTTTAACGACGCGCCCTGAGTGCTCTCGGACCGGGAGTCGCAGGCGAGAACCTTCCGGTTCGCGTCCCGTTGATGATCGAATGGCGCCGCGCGCGGCGTCGACGATCACGGAGGACGCGATGGCGAAGGCAGGCCACAAAGGTCACATGGGCGGCGGCACGGTCGTGGGCCACGCCGGCGTCGGCACGACCGATCCGAGCATTCCGGACGAGGACGATCTCGCGGGCGCGATCAAGGAGCGCAACAGCGACCAGGGCGACGGTGGGTCGCGCGTGCGCAACCAGCGCACCGTCCTGCCGGGATCGCAGGACGCCCGCAGCCAGCCGGATGCCGTCGAGGCGCGGATCGCCGCCGAGGCGGAGAAGGACGCCGAGTGAGGGCGCTCAGCGCGCCTCGCGTCGGGTCATGAAGGCGAGCTTCTCGAACAGCCCGACATCCTGCTCGTTCTTGAGAAGCGCGCCGTGGAGCGGCGGGATCAGCTTGCGGGGGTCACGCTCCCGCAACTGCTCCGGCCCGATATCCTCCGCCATGAGGAGGCGCAGCCAGTCGAGAAGCTCCGACGTCGAGGGCTTCTTCTTGAGGCCCGGCACGTCGCGGATCTCGAAGAACATCCGCAGCGCCTCCTCCAGGAGACGACGCTTGATGCCCGGATAGTGCACGGCGACGATCGTCGCCATCGTGTCGGCGTCCGGGAAGCGGATGTAGTGGAAGAAGCAGCGGCGCAGGAACGCGTCCGGCAGGTCCTTCTCGTTGTTCGACGTAATAATGACGACGGGGCGCTTGTCGGCCCTCACCGTCTCGCCGGTCTCGTAGACGTGGAACTCCATGCGGTCCAGCTCGAGCAGGAGGTCGTTCGGGAATTCGATGTCGGCCTTGTCGATCTCGTCGATGAGGAGCACGGGGCGCTCGCCGGCCGTGAACGCCTCCCAGAGCTTGCCGCGTCGGATGTAGTGGCCGATCTCGGACACGCGCGGGTCGCCGAGCTGCGAGTCGCGCAGCCGCGAGACGGCGTCGTACTCGTAGAGGCCCTGCTGTGCCTTCGTGGTCGATTTCACGTGCCACGTCATGAGATTGGCGCCGAGCGCGGCTGCCACCTCTTCGGCCAGCACCGTCTTGCCGGTGCCGGGCTCGCCCTTGATGAGGAGCGGCCGCTCGAGCGTGATCGCGGCGTTGACCGCGACCTTCAGGTCGTCCGTCGCGACGTAATTCGAGGTGCCTGAAAACCGCATGCATCCGCCCCGGCGTGACCGAACTCCGTTCTAGGTGCCGAGACATCGTCGGACAAGGCGACGGCCCGCGAATCGCGTGTTGCCGGCAGTTGTCCGAGCGTTAGGCTAGCGAAGCAGCGGAGCACGGGCCCACCGCGATTCGGGAGATCCGTCAGGCATGGCGGCCGCGATCGAGCCAGACCTCATCAAGGAGTCGATGCTGTTCCTGGCGACCGCCGGGATCATCGTGCCGCTCTTCGGCAAGCTGAAGATCAGCCCGGTCCTGGGCTTCATCGGGGTCGGCGCGCTGATCGGACCCTACGGGCTCGGGCGCTTCGGCGGCGCGGCCCCCTGGCTCGGCGGGCTCACGATCGGCAACGGCGAGCGCGTCGGCCACTTCGCGGAACTCGGCGTCGTGTTCCTGCTCTTCATGATCGGGCTCGAACTCTCCTGGGAGAGGCTGCGCACGCTGCGCCGACTCGTGTTCGGGCTCGGGGCCGCGCAGGTCGTGGCCTGCTCGGTCGTGCTCGCGGGCTGCGGCTATTGGTTTGGCCTGCGGCCTGGCCAAGCGCTCGTCGGCGGCATCGCGCTCGCGCTCTCCTCCACCGCCATCGTGGTGCCGCTGCTGGCGGACCAGAAGCGGCTCAACGCACCGACCGGAAGGGCTGCCTTCTCGGTGCTGCTGTTCCAGGACCTCGCGGTCGCGCCCGTGCTGTTCACGGTGTCGGCGGTCGATTCGGCGGGCTCCGGCGGCCTGCTCCAGGGCGTGCTGCTGGCGCTCGCCCAGGCGGCGGTCGCGCTCGTGGTCATCGTGACGGTCGGGCGGCTCGCGTTGCGTCCCCTGTTCCATCTCGTCGCGCAGACGCGCAGTCCCGAATCCTTCATGGCGGCCTGCCTCCTCACCATCGCCGGGACGGCGCTCGTGTCGGCCGCGAGCGGATTGTCCATGGCGCTGGGCGCGTTCGTCGCGGGGCTGCTCCTCGCCGAGACGGAGTACAGGCGCGCCGTCGAGGCGATGGTCGATCCGTTCAAGGGGCTGCTGCTCGGCGTCTTCTTCCTGTCGGTCGGGATGGGGCTCGACGTGACGGCGATCGTGGCCGCGCCGGTCGCGATTCTGGTGGCGTCGGTCGGCATCATCGCGGTCAAGGGCGGGGTGATCTTCCTCCTCGCCCGCCTGTTCCGGCTGCCGCCGCGGGTCGCGATCGAGATCGGCCTCCTGCTCGGCGCCGGCGGCGAGTTCGCGTTCGTGCTGATCGGGGCCGCGATGGCGGCGAACCTCCTGCCCGTCGATATCGGACAGCCGCTCCTCATCCTGACGACCGTCTCGATGGTCGCGACGCCGCTCATCGCGCGCGTGGCCCGGCGGCTCGGCCAGCGGGTCGCGGCCGCCTCGCGGCTGGGCGCGAAGCCGGAACCGCCGCCGCCCGAGCCCG
>CAHJXE010000149.1 GCA_903644085.1 Hyphomicrobiales bacterium | reverse complement strand
TGGCGCGCGCGAGCGCGGCGTTCTCGCCCGACACCCGGGCGAGCGCGTCGTCGAGCTGGATGCCGGTGCGCAGGACTTCGGTCACGGCCGCGACGGCCGCGCGCCTGGGCGCGATCCCGGCCGCCTCGGGGGCGGGTGCGGCGTCGGGCGTCGGGCGTCGCACAGGACCGTCCGGCCGCCCATCTTGACGCGCCTTCATCGCGGCCACACCTGCGGAGTATGAGCGATGACCGAACCGACACGCAGGAACCCGTAGCCGAGACCGACGTCGCCCGGGCGGCTCCGGGCGAGGCTGCGCAACGTGCCCTCGCGGAGGCGGCCGCGCGCCGGGCCGCGATCGACGCTCATGCGGCGAAGATCGCGGCCGTGCCCGAGAAGGCAGGGCGCGGCGGGCTCGATCCCGTGCGCTACGACGATTGGGAGATCGCCGGGCGGGCGATCGATTTCTGAACGGATCAATGCTTCGCGGGCGCCGCTATCGCGGTGAAGGCTGCGGCCTTTTCCGGCGTGGCCTCGGTCTGATGGCGCGTCTTCCACTCGCCGTAAGGCATGCCGTAGACGTGCGTCCGGCTCTCCTCCTTGGTGAGCGGCACGCCGTGCTGGTCGGCGGCATCCTTCAGCCAGTTCGACAGGCAGTTCCGGCAGAAGCCCGCAAGGTTCATGAGGTCGATGTTCTGCACCTCGGGATGGTCGCGAAGATGCGCCACGAGACGGCGAAAGGCCGCGGCCTCGAGTTCGGTCGTGTTCGTGTCGTCCATCGCCATGTCTGACTTCCCAATCGATCGCGCCGCCGGTCGTGACGCTCGGCGCAATGTGTCGTAGGGACGGATCCCGTCCGATTCAGGCCCGTGACCGCGCGCCGTCGCTCCGCCCGCAACCCATATGGCACCGTTGACGCCAGATCGCACGGCCGCCCTGGCCGATCCCGTCGCGACACAAGCCCCGATCGCGCCGCCGACCATCATGCTCCCCCTCGCGGCGCTCTGCGTCGGAGCGGCCGCGATGGGCGTGTCGCCCGTCTTCGTGCGCTACGCGTCGGCCGAGATCGGGCCGTTCGCGTCCGCCTTCTGGCGGGTCGCGCTGTCGCTGCCGCTCCTCTACGCCTGGATGCGATTCGACGAGGCGGGGCGCCCGGCCGGCCGGCCGCTCGTCGGTCGCGAGTCGGGGCTGGCGGGCCTCGCCTTCACGGGCGACCTGTTCTTCTGGCACCTCGCGATTCTCGG
The DNA here is from genome assembly GCA_903644085.1 of Hyphomicrobiales bacterium. Classification (GTDB taxonomy): domain Bacteria; phylum Pseudomonadota; class Alphaproteobacteria; order Rhizobiales; family Beijerinckiaceae; genus Enterovirga. Next base: position 6,734 of record CAHJXE010000149.1, on the reverse strand, counting down.
CACCACGGTCGCGAACGCGACCTTCTTCGCCACCACCGCGCCCGTCTTCGTGGTGCTGGCGACCTGGCTCGTCGTCCGGAACCGGCCGAGCGCCGGCACGCTCGGCGGGCTGGCACTCTGCCTTTGCGGCGGCGCGGCGCTGCTCGGCGAGAGCCTGGAGATCGCGCCCGGCCGGGTCACGGGCGACCTCTACGGCGTCGCGACCGCGATGTTCTTCGGGCTATACTTCCTGGCGGTCGATCGCGCGCGGCGTCGCTCGGGCGCCGGGCGGGTGACGTTCGGGCTCTCGCTCGTCGCCACCGTGCTTCTCGGCATCGTGGCTCTGACGCTCGATCACGACCGGTTCTGGCCGGTAACCGGCGGCGCCTGGACCACGCTGCTCGCGCTCGCCTGGATCAGCCACGCGGGCGGCCAGGGCCTTCTCTCCGTCGCGCTCGGGCGCCTGCCGGTGGTGTTCTCCTCGCTCGTCATCTTCCTGGAGGCGATCGTGGCGGCGGCCGCCGGCTCGCTGTGGCTTGGCGAACCTCTGACCGGCATACAGTGCTTCGGCGGCGCGTTGATCCTGGTCGGCATCTGGACCGCCCGCCCCCGACCCGCACGGGACGGCGCCGCGTGATGGCCCGGGCCCGCCACTGCGCGTGGATCGGCCTTCTGACCCTCGCGGCGATGCCCGCGGGGGCAGGACCGGCTCGCGCGGATCTCAGGCTCTGCAACGTCACCGAGAGCCGCGTCGGGATCTCGCTCGGGTACCGCGACGCGAATGGCTGGGTAACCGAGGGCTGGTGGAACGTCGCCCCGCGCGCCTGCGAAACGCTGATCGACGGCGAACTCGCGGCGCGCTTCTTCTACGTCTACGCGATCGATTACGACCGGGGCGGAGAGTGGAGCGGCCGCTCGTCGATGTGCACGCGCGAGCGCGAGTTCACCATCCGGGGCGTCGAGGATTGCCTCGCGCGCGGGTTCGACCAGTCGGGGTTCTTCGAGGTCGATACCGGCGAGCAGAGCAGCTGGACGATTCAGTTGACAGATCCCGGCCGCGCGGGCGCACCGCCCGTTCCACCCAAACCCTAAAATCCCGCCTAGAGATCCCGGCCGTCGATCTCGGGCGCGAGACGCTCGACGATCCGCTTGACGTCGAGGAAGGGATGTATGGCGAGCGCACGGCGGAAGGCCGCGAGCGCCTGTCGCTTGTCGTCGTTCGCCATCGCGATCTGGCCGAGCGCCGCCCAGGCGCCGAAGAGCCGCGGTTCGCGCTCCAACGCCTTGTGCAGGTCGGCCATCGCGTCAACCGGATCGTCGAGCAGGTAGAACGCGCTGGCGCGTCGCGCCCAGGCCTCGGCCCAGTCCGGCTTCAGCTGCGTCACGCGGTCGAGGAGCTCGATCGCGAGCGCCGCGTCCTTGCTCTCCAGCGCCTCCGCGGAGCGCACCATGAGGAGGTCGGCCGTGTCGCTGCCGGAGCGCTGGAACCGACGCTCGATCAGCTGCGCGACGCCTTTCGCCTCCTCCTCGTCCTTGGCGGCCGCGAGCCGGGCGAAGAGGTCGTCGAGCGTCGCGCGGCGTCCCGCCTCGCCCGAGCGGGCCTGGGGAGCCGTCCGCTCCGGGGCCGTGGCGGGAGCGGCCCGCAGCACCGACGGCGAGGAACAGACCGTGACGGCCGCGATCAGGACGAGACGGAGAAGGTTTCTCATGACGGGAGTGTCGTCCGGCGCCGACAGGGCGTCAATCGCCGCCGGCCCGAACCCGGCTACAATCCGCGCTCGAGCAGCCGAGAGACGGCGCGCGCGGTGAAGTCCACCATGGGGACGATGCGCGCATAGTTGAGCCGCGTCGGGCCGATGACGCCCACCACGCCCACGATGCGCTGCTGGTCGTCGCGGAAGGGCGCGGCCACGATCGACGAGCCCGACATCGAGAAAAGGCGATTCTCCGACCCGATGAAGATGCGCACCCCCTCCCCGCCCTCGGCGCGGGTCAGGAGGTCGATGACGTCGGTCTGGGTCTCGAGGTCGGCGAAGAGCAGCCTGATCCGCTCGAGGTCCTCGGCGGCCTTCAGGTCCTCGAGCAGGTTCGCCTGGCCGCGCACGATGAGCTGACGGGGATCCGGTCCGCCGACGGTGCGCGCGAGCCCGGCCTCGACGAGCTTCGCGGTCAGCGCGTCGAGTTCGCCTTCCATCTCGGCGCGGCGATGCTCGATGTCGCCACGCAGTTCGGCGAGCGTGCGTCCCGCGATGCGCGCGTTGAGGAAGTTCGACGCCTCGGTGAGGGCGGAGGCCGGCAGGCCCGCCGGCAGGGCGAGCAGCCGGTTCTCGACCGACCCGTCCTCGGCCACGAGAACGACGAGCGCGCGGCCCGGGTCCAGCCGCACGAATTCCACGTGCTTCAATCGCGCGTCGGTCTTGGTGGTCACCACCACGCCCGCTCCCCGCGAGATGCCGGAGAGCATGGTGGAGGCCTCCGCGAGCGCGGTCTCGAAAGTCCGATTCGAGGCGGCGGCGCGCATCTGAGCCTCGATACGCGTGCGCTCGTCCGCCGCGACGTCGCCGAGCTCGAGCAGCGCATCGACGAAGAAGCGCAGGCCCACTTGCGTGGGCAGCCGCCCGGCGCTCGTGTGCGGCGCGAAGATCAGCCCCGCCGCCTCGAGGTCCGACATGACGTTGCGGACCGAGGCCGGCGAGAGCGCCATCGGGATGATGCGCGAGATGTTGCGCGACCCGACCGGCTCGCCGGTCGCCAGATAGCTCTCGACGATCTGCCGGAAGATCTCGCGGGAGCGTTCGTTCAGCTCCCGAATGGCCCGGGCCTGAAAGGGCGTCGGCGATGTCGACATGTTCATCTTGAGGTCGGTCGTCCTCCCGTGACGGGCGGTCGTCCTCCCGTGACCGGACTGTGACGAGCCGGGCGCGCGCGCGCAAGGCCGCGGGGTGACGCGCCCTTGCGGCATGGGTGGCCCGCTCGTACACAGCGCGCCGTCCCGATAGGAGAGTTTCACGATGCGGCCCTCGAAACGCCGGCCCGACGAGTTGCGCCCCGTGACGCTGGAGCGCGGGGTCGCGAAATACGCCGAAGGATCCTGCCTCGTGTCCTTCGGGAACACCAAGGTCTTGTGCACGGCCTCGCTGGAGGAGCGCGGCCCGCCGTGGCTGCGCGGCTCGGGGCGCGGCTGGGTCACGGCCGAGTACGCGATGCTGCCGCGCGCGACGCACGAGCGGACGCGCCGCGAGGTCACGTCCGGCAAGCCGTCAGGCCGGACGCAGGAGATCCAGCGCCTGATCGGCCGCTCGCTGCGGGCCGTCGTCAACCTGCCGGCCTTGGGCGAGCGGCAGGTGACGGTGGATTGCGACGTGATCCAGGCCGACGGTGGAACCCGCACGGCCGCGATCACCGGCGCCTGGGTGGCGCTGCACGATTGCTTCGCCTGGATGCGCGGCCGCTCCATCATCTCGGTCGATCCGCTGCGCGGCCACGTAGCGGCGATCTCCTGCGGCATTCACGCGGGCACGCCGGTGATCGACCTCGATTACGCAGAGGATTCGGGCGCCGAGACCGACGCCAACTTCGTCATGACCGGGACGGGCGGCATCGTGGAGGTGCAAGGCACGGCCGAGGGGAAGCCCTTCTCCGAAGAGGAGTTCCTGGCGTTGCTGCGTCTCGCGAAGGCCGGGATCACGGACCTCGTGGCGATGCAGACGGCATGCGTGGCCGGGTGAGGGAGGGAGGCGACCCGACCCTCAAGGGACGGTCAGCCCCGGGCGATCCCGCTCAGGGACATTCCTTGCGCGCGCGCTCCAGCGCCTGGCCGAAGCCCGAGAGCGAGTAGCGGTCGCCCGTCTTGTTGCCTCGTGCCGACGTGGTCGTGACGGTCAGCGTCTGCCCCTTCGACATCGTGGCGATCACCTGCCCCTCCTCGGCCGGATTCTTCACCCAGGCGTTGGGACCCTTGGTGACGAGGTCGTAGCTCGTGGAGCCGATCGCCGCCGAGGCCGGGCCGCCATCCTTGGTGGCGAAGCCGAGCACGGTCGCGACCTCGTTCTTCACGTTCTCGGCCGGACGGAAGGACACGAACACGTAGGCCGGCGTGTCCTTGAGGTTCGCGGGCGTGCGCTGCTTGGGCTGCGAGAGCGCGTAGCAGATCTTCGACTTGCCGGTCTGCGCCGTGTAGGCGGCCCAGTCGCTGAAGCTCGCCACCAGCGTCGCGCCCGCCCCGCCCGGCACGGAGGCGGCGGCCGCGGCGGGCTTCTTTTTCGCGGCTTCCGCCGGCACGGCCGCGATGCCCGCGAGAGCGAGACAGAGCACCGGGAGGGCGCGCGCGAGGGCGCTGACGAGGAGAGGGCGATTCATGGGACGGGACCGGGATCGTGCGCTAGCCGCGAGTTATGCCGTTCAGGGTTAATAAACGCTTGTGAAACCGGGCGAAAGTGCGGAGACGATTCGCGCCGTCTATCCGGCACGGGCGCAGAGGTCCGCATCCGCCCGGTCCGTTCGTTCGAGACCGGGTCCCGCGGGGCCTGCCAGCGGGTAGGTGGCCTCCACCACGTAGGGGCCGCCACCGACCGAATCGCGCGCCGAGTACAGCACGAAGCGCTCCGCCGTGAAGGTGAGCTTGCGCAGCAGCCCCCGCAGCGCGAGGCCGGCCGCGACGTCGCCGGGGCTCGCGTGGCGCAGTCGCGCCAGCGTCACGTGCGGCGTGTACTTGCGCGGCTCCGGGTCGAGGCCGACGCGCTGCATCAGGCGCTCCTGCTCGGCCTGCAGGCGGGTGAGTTCCGGGTTCGGCACGACCCGGGCGACGAGCGCGCGCGGCTTCGAGCCCCCGAAGGCGGTGAGCGCGTCGAGCGTGACGGTGAGCGCCGGCCGGGCGCGGCTCTCGCCCAGAGCGGTCGCGATGTCGCGCGCCGTCCCGCGGTCGACGTCGCCCACGAAGCGCAGCGTGACGTGGTAGTTCGCGGGGTCGATCCAGCGCGCGCCCGAGAGGCCGCCCCGCATGAGCGCGAGTTCCGCGCCGATCTCCGCGGGGATCTCCAGGCCGGTGAACAGGCGCGGCATCGTGGTGCTCCCTCGTTGCGTCGCCCGAGTATCGCGGCCCCGTGCGCGCCCGGCAACCGCGACCGCGCGATCAATAGGCGTCCGACGCCGCGCGGGTCAGGTCCGCAGCCGTCCGAGGAACGTCTCGACCGCGGGCAGGATGCGCTCCACAATGACCCCCACGCCCTTCGCGGCCGGGTGGAGGCCGTCCGGCAGCCCCATCCCGGCGACGCCCGACACGCCGTCGAGGAAAAACGGGTAGAGCACGAGGTCGTGGCGCGCCGCGAGGTCGGGGTAGATCGCGTCGAAGCGCTTCACGTAGTCCGGCCCCATGTTGCGCCCCGCATACATCCCGGCCAGCATGACCGGGATGCCGCGCGCCTTGAGCCGGGTCACGATCGTGTCGAGCGCGTTTCTCGTGAGGTCGGGGTCCGTGCCGCGCAGCATGTCGTTGGCGCCGAGCTCCAGGATGACGCCGTCCGTCCCGTCCGGGACCGACCAGTCGAGCCGGTCGAGCCCGCCGCTCGCCGTGTCGCCGGACACGCCCGCATTCGCTATCTCGACCGCGTGGCCGCGCGCCCTCAGCGCCGCTTCGAGCACGACCGGGAACGCGTCCTTGTCGGGCAGCAGGTAGCCGGCCGTCAGGCTGTCGCCGAGCGCGACCAGCTTCAGGACGCGCCCGGGCGCGGGCTTCGCGGGTTCGACGGGAGCTTGAGCCATCACCGGTGCGATCATTCCCCACATGAGAGAGAGGGCGAGCGCGACCACGCCCGCGACACGCCGTCCGCGTTGGCGCATCGGGCCGTGTCGCCCATATGCGGTCATGATGCGGCGCGAAGGGTGCATCCCGTGTCCGTCCATCGCGCGTCGCGCGCCAAGCCCAAGAGATCGGCTCGTCCTGCATGTCCGACAAGATGATCGCGCTGAACGAGATCGAGCTAAGCCTGGGGCAGGGCGTCGCGCGGGTCCACGTGCTGCGCGGCATCAGCCTGGACGTCGCGGCCGGTGAGGCGGTGGGGCTCGTCGGCTCGTCGGGCTCCGGCAAGTCGACGCTCCTCATGGTGATGGCGGGGCTGGAGCGGCCCGATTCCGGCCGCGTCGTGCTCGACGGCGAGGACCTGACGCGGCTCGGCGAGGACGCGCTGGCGCGCTTCCGGGGCCGGCGCATCGGCATCGTGTTCCAGTCCTTCCACCTCATCCCCACCATGACGGCGGTGGAGAACGTGGCGCTGCCGCTCGAACTCGCGGGCCGCGAGGGTGCGGCGGCGCGCGCGCGACGCGAGCTCGAGTCAGTGGGCTTGGGCGAGCGGCTGCACCATTACCCGGCCCAGCTCTCGGGCGGCGAGCAGCAGCGCGTCGCGATCGCCCGCGCGCTGGCGCCCGATCCCGCGATCCTGGTGGCGGACGAGCCGACCGGCAACCTCGACGAGGCGACGGGACGATCCGTCGCCGACCTGCTGCTCGGCCTCAAGCGCGAGCGCGGCACGACGCTCGTCCTCGTGACGCACGACACCACGCTGGCCGAGCGCTGCGACCGGGTGGTGCGCCTGCGCGCCGGTCGCATCGGGGAACCCGGGATCTCGGCACCTGCCACGACCGAAGGGGCCTGACCCGATGCACGGTACCTTCCCGGCCGAACCCGCGCCGCGCCGCGGCGGTGCATCCCGCCTCGTGCTCCGGCTCGCGGCGCGCGAGCTGCGCGCCGGGCTTGGCGG
>CAHJXE010000148.1 GCA_903644085.1 Hyphomicrobiales bacterium | reverse complement strand
CCAACCGCAACTTCGTCGGGCGCCAGGGGCCGGGCGCGCGCACCCACCTCGCGAGCCCCGCGATGGCGGCCGCCGCGGCCGTGACCGGCATGATCACCGACGTGCGCAGGCTCTAGGCCATGGACAGCTTCACGACCCTCACCGGCGTCGCGGCGCCCCTGATGCGCGCGAATATCGACACCGACACGATCATCCGCATCGAGCGCATGACGGGCACGACCCCCGAGCAGATGGGGCCGTGGTGTTTCGAGGCGCTCCGGTTTCGTCCGGACGGCACCGAGGACCCGGATTTTGTTCTGAACCGGCCCGCCTTCCGGGGCGCGCCGATCCTGCTCGCGGGCGACAATTTCGGCTGCGGCTCGTCGCGCGAGGGGGCGGTTTGGGCGCTCAAGCATTCCGGCATCCGCTGCGTCGTCGCGCCGAGCTTCGGGGACATCTTCGCGAATAACTGCTTCCAGAACGGCCTCCTGCCGGTCATCCTGCCGCTCGCCGACGTCGAGAAACTGGCGGCCGAGTGCGAGGGCGGGAACGCGCGCACGACGGTCGACCTCGAGCGGCAGGTCGTGATCTCGCCGCAAGGCGAGGAGATGCCGTTCCGCGTGGAGGCGATCCGGCGCGACGCGCTCCTGAAGGGTCTCGACGAGATCGGCCTCACGCTCCAACACGCGGACGCGATCACGGCCTACAAGACGCGCGACGAGGGTGCCCGCCCGTGGATCTGGCAGCCGGGCCTCGCCTGATCAGAAGGAGAACGACATGACCGCACCCTCACGGCTGAGGACGCTCCTCGCAGGGCCCGACATGCTGGTCGCGCCCGGCGCCTATGACGGCATCACGGCCCGGCTGATCGAGCAGGCCGGGTTCTCGGCGCTGTACATGACGGGGGCCGGCACCTCCGCGTCCTTCGGGCTGCCCGATTACGGGCTCCTCACGATGACCGAGATGGTCGCGAACGCGGCCCGCATCACGGCCGCCACCACGTTGCCGCTGATCGCGGACGGCGATACCGGCTACGGGACGGAGCTCAACGTCGTGCGCACCGTGCAGGAGCACGAGCGCGCGGGCACGGCCGGCATCCACATCGAGGACCAGGTCTCGCCCAAGCGATGCGGGCATCTCGACGGCAAGGAACTCGTGTCCCGCGAGGAGTTCACGGCGAAGATCAGGGCCGCGGTCGCGACCCGACGCGACCCGGATTTCCTGGTCATCGCGCGCACGGACGCGCGCTCGGTGATGGGCTTCGACGAGTCGATCCTGCGCGCCAACGCGGCGCTGGCGGCCGGGGCCGACATGGCGTTCGTGGAGAGCCCGGAGACGCTGGAGGAGGTCGCGGCCGTGCCGCGCCGCGTGCAGGGTCCCTGCCTGCTCAACGTGGTGTGGGGCGGCAAGACCCCGCAGGTCGACATGCGGGACGCTCAAGGCATGGGCTACCGGCTCGCCATCCTGCCGGGCGTGCTCCTCAAGACCGTCTACGGGGCCTGCGACGCCGCCCTCTCCGCGTTGCGGGAAACGCACCGCCACCCGACCCCGCTCTTCGACGCCAGCGTGCGCGAGAACTTCCGCCGCTTCGGGGCCGACGAGTGGGACGCGCTGCGCACCCGCTTCCGCGAGGACGCCCCGGCCGAGGCCGCCGAGTAGCTACTCGCGGCCGCTCGTGCCGCGCCCCAGGCGCAGCATGAGGGTGTTCGCGAGGACGGCGCCGACCACGACGACGAAGACCACCGAGGTCGTCAGCGGCACGTTGTGCTGCGCGAGGCCGCTGACGAGCAGGAAGCCGAGCCCGCGCTGCGAGGAGAACATCTCGCCGATGAGCACGCCGAGCAGGCTGAGGGAGAAGCTGATCCGCAACCCGTTCACGATGTCGGGCAGGCAGGCCGGGACCATCACCCGGCTCATCGTCTGCCACCCGTCGAGCCGCATGGCGCGGGCGGTGCGCACGAGGACCGGCGGCAGGGTGCGGATCGCGCCCAGCGTGAATAGCGTGACCGGCACGAGGCCGTGCATCACCCCGAACGCCACCTTGGCGGAGAGGCCGAGCCCGCACACGAGCAGCACGACCGGGTACAGGGTCACCTTGGGGACCGTGTAGAAGCCCGCCAGGATCGGCTCCGCGACGTCCCCCGCGAAGCGGCGGAGCCCCAGTAGCAGCCCCAGCGCAAGCCCGCCGACGGCCGAGATCGCGAACGCGATCGCGAAGGCGAGCAGCGTCGCGCCGAGATGGTCCCAGAAGAGCGACGTCTGCACGAGGTCGGCGAGATAGGCGAGGGTGCCGAGCGGGGGCGTGATCGCGATGCCGCCCGTCGCGCGCCCGACCAACTGCCAGAGCGCCAGGAGGAGGGCCGTGACGATCGCGAGGTCGAGCGCGCGGATCCCGCGCCGCGAGCGCGGCTCGGCCGCCAGGGTCGGTTCGAGCGCAATCTCGCTCACGTGCGGAGCCGCCGCCGCGCGAGCCGGCCTTCCCACACGTAGAGCAGCGTGTTGGCGCCGACCGCCACCAGGAGAACGAACAGCATCGCGCCGTACATCGCCCGGCTGTCGAAGCTCTGGTAGGCGAAGGAGATCGAGTAGCCGAGCCCGCTGCCGGACAGGATGAACTCGCCCGCGATGACCCCGATCAGCGCGTAGCTCAGCGCCAGCTTGAAGCCGCCGAACAGGCGCGGCAACGCGGCCGGGAGCACGACGAGCCAGAGCGTGCGGGCCCGCCCGAGCCGCTGCACGCGCGCGACCTTGCGCAGCACGGGCGGCACGCCGTCGAGGCCAGCGAGCGTGCTGATCACGACGGCGGGCGTGGCCGACAGGACGCCCAGCACCACGAGGGGGAGCTTGCCGAGCCCGAGCAGCGCCACCAGCAGCGGGTAGAAGATGAAGGTCGGCACCGCGTAATAGGACGCGAGCAGCGGATCGATCGCCCGGCGCAGGCGTGGGACGGCATGCACGACCGCGCCGCCGAGCGTGCCCAGCGCGACCGCGACCCCGAAGGCGAGGCCGATGGTCGAGAAGGTCTGCACCATGCTCTCGTCGAGCTCGCCCGAGCGGAGCTGGTCGATCATCGCGCCCACCATCTCGCTCGGCGGCAGGACCGCCATCGGGTCCACGATGCCGACCCGGCACAGCACCTCGAGCAGGGCCACGAGGCCGGCCAGCACCGCCGCGCGGACGAGGATGACCGTCCGCGACCGGCTCACGCGGCGCGCCCCATCGTCTTCAAGGATTCCGTCCGGAGCGAAGACCACAGGCGCGACGTCAGCGCCCCGAAGGCCGGGTCGGACACGACCCGGCTGTCGCGCTCGCGCGGCCAGCCGGTCTCCAGGAGGTCGATGAACCGGCCGGGCCGGGCGCTCATCACGCCGACACGGTCGGACAGCATGGCGGCCTCGTCCAGCGCGTGGGTGATCAGGAGGACCGTCGCGCCGGTCTCCCGCCAGAGCCGGAGCAGCTCGTCGCCCATGAGGAGGCGCGTCTGCTGGTCGAGCGCGCCGAATGGCTCGTCGAGGAGGATGAGCCGCGGCTGCATCACCAGCGTGCGGGCGATGCAGACGCGCTGGCGCATGCCGCCCGAGAGCTGGGCCGGATAGTGCGCGGCGAACTGCCCAAGCCCCATGAAGCCGATCGCGTGCTCGACCCGGCGGGCGGTCTCGCGTCCGTCCAGCCCCGTGCGCCGCAGTCCGAACGCCACGTTGTCGCGCACCGTGAGCCACGGGAAGCTCGCATCCTCCTGGAACACCACGCCGACGCCGTCCGGCACCTCGCCGCCCAGCTCCGCGCCTTCGAACGACACGGTGCCGCCGGTCGGGCGGCCGAGCCCCGACAGGACGTCGAGCAACGTCGACTTCCCGCAGCCCGACGGGCCGACGACCGAGAAAAATTCGCCGCGCCGCAAGTCGAGATCGACGGGTCCGAGCGCGTGGACGGGCTGTGCGCCGCCGTAGCGCCGCACGACGCCGCGCAGCGACGCGTGGGGCTCCTCCATGACCGCGATGTCGCCCACGCCGCCGGTCATCGCGACGCGCGCATGTCCGCCGGGAGGTAGGTGGAATCGACGAATTTCGGCCAGTCCACCTCGCCCTTGAGCTGACCCGTGATCTGGAGGCCCTCCACCATGTGGTTCATGCCCTCGTAGTCGAAGCGTCCGTCACTCCAGTAATTCTCCTTCAGGAGCTGCCGCATGTGGTTGCGGAAGACGGTGACGTTCGGGTTGTTGTAGGCCTTGGCGGTGATGTCGGCCGCCTCGTCGGGGTGCTCGGCCATGTAGGCGAGTCCGTCGCGGCGGCCGGCGATGAGGCCCTTGATCACGTCCGGATGGGCCTTCGCGTAGTCAGCGGTCGTGATCATCACGGTCTGCATCATTCGCGGCGACATGACGTCCCGCACCCAGAACAGGGGCCGCATCGTGTCCGTGTTCTGGATGTAGATCATGTCGTCCGAGAACCCGGCATCGACCGCCCCGCTGCTGACCGCCGCGAGGTTGGCGCCGAGGTCGCCGGCCGGCACCAGCTTCACGTCCTTCGGGCTCATCCCGTTCGCCCTCAGCGCCATGAGAGCCACCATGTTGCTGACGGAGCCTGGCGCCGTGTAGCCGAGCGACTTGCCTTGCACGTCCTTGATGCTCTTCAGCGGCGAATCCTTCTTCACCATCCAGAGCTGGTCGGCCACGCTCTGCGCGCCCGCCGCCACGATGATCAGCTTCTGCCCCGAATTGATCGCCTGCACGGCGGCGGCGAGCGACACCTCGCCAAACGGGATGCCGCCGGCCAGCGTGTTGCGCACCGCCGTCCCGCCGCCGGCCGCGGTCAGGATGCCCGTGACGTCGAGCCCGTGGGCCTTGAAGAAGCCCTTCTCCATCGCGACCGCGTAGGGCGCGCCGTAGAACTGGCCGCCCCAATGCGTCACCGTGATGTTGTCCGCCCGCGATGGACGAGGTCCCGCGAGGCCGCCGAGGAGTGCGAGGCAAAGCGCGAGGCAGGCGCGCGAGATCGAGAGCCGTCCGGGCATGGTGTCCTCCTTGTCGTCCGGGAGCGTCTGACGCACTCTCGCGGATCCGTTGGTCTACACCCTCCGCCCGGCCCGGTCGGCCGTCAATGGCTCGGTTGCGGCAGGGACGCGGACGCGCCCGTCTCCTTGTCGCGGGCGATCGCCTCCAGGCTCTCGCCGTTCGTCTCCCGGGCGTAGGCCCAGGCGAGGCCGGCCTGCACGAGCAGAGCCGCCGCGACGCCCCCGAGCACGGCCGGGACGCCGCCCCGATCGTAGAGCGCCACGACGCCGAACGGCACGAAGATGGTCGTGAGCCGTCCGACCGTGTTCGCGATGCCGTTGCCGCGCATGCGAACAGTCGTCGGGAACAGCTCCGGCACGTAGCCCGCCACCACGACCGCCACCAGAAAGTAGATGAGGGTGAACATGCAGAAGCCGAGCGCCACGGCCGCCTCCTGCGAGGGCGCGTACGCGAAGGCGGGGCCGCAGATCGCCGCCAGGATCGAGGCCGCAATGATGGAGGGCCGCCGGCCGATCCGGTCGCTGAGCAGCCAGCCGAGCGCCGCGCCGGCCGGGCCGCCGAACGACATCAGGACGGACTGGCCGAGAGAGCGGTTGATCGGCATGCCGTGCTGCACGAGGAATGTCGGGACCCAAGCGACGAAGCCGTAGATCGCGATGCCGATCACGACCTGCATGACGCTCCCGACCGCGAGCGGCCCCAGGAAGGAGCGGTCCGTCAGCCGGGTCGGGCGAGGGAACGGAGCCGCCGCCGCGGGAGGCGGGAGCACGATGCCCAGGCGGGCCGCCTCATCCTCCACGCCGCGCAGGATCCTGTCCGCGGCCTCTTCCTGGCCGTTCAGCTCCAGCCAGCGCGGCGATTCGGGCATGATCCGGCGCAGCCACAGGACCGCGAAGCCCCCGACGCCCGCTATGACGAACATGGGCCGCCAGCCGAAGGCCGGGATGATCAGCCAGCCGAGCAGCGTGGAGGCGAAGAGGCCGAAATTCGTTACGAGCGAGAGCAGCGCCGCCCATCGCCCCCGATGGACGGGCGGCACGAATTCGAGAAGGCTCGCGTAGCCGATCACGATCTCGGCCCCGAGGCCGATGCCGGTGACGAAGCGCGCGCCGATCAGCCAGTCCATGTCGGGCGCCGCCGCGCAGGCGAGGGACGCGAGGCCGAAGATCGCGAGGTTGAACTGGTAGGTGAACTTGCGGCCGAACCTGTCGCCGAGCCAGCCCGCGCCCGCCGCCCCGATCACCATGCCGACGAAAGTCGACGAGATGAAGCGCGCGTTCAGCGGCACACTCGACCAGCCGTTGTGCACGAGCTCGCCGAGGACGGAGCCCGCGAGGTAAATGTCGAAGCTGTCGAAGAACATGCCGGCCCCGATCAGCCAGAGCAGACGACGGTGGAACGGCAGGATCGGCAGCCGGTCGAGCCGTGCGGCGGCGCTCACGCGCGCGCTCCCGGCCGGTCGGCGAGCCCGTAGCGCTGCTCGAAAGCGTGCACGGCCGGGAACCCCATCAACGTGTTCATCTCCGCGAAGGGCAGCATGGGGGCTTCCCCGCCCGTGCCGATCCCGTGCGCCTTGAGGTGGCCGTAGGCGAGCTGGAGGGCGCGCGCCGCGGTGAGGAACCCGGTGCCCGGATAGAGCGCGATCTTGAAGCCCATTCGGGCGAGTTCGTCCGCCGGCAGGTACGGCGTGCGGCCTCCCTCGACCATGTTGGCGAGGAGCGTCGCGCCCCGGAAGGTCTCCGCGACCCGCCGCAACTCCTCCAGGCTCTCCGGGCTCTCCACGAACAGGATGTCGGCGCCCGCCTCCAGGAATCGCTCCGCCCGGCCGAGCGCCGCGTCCAGCCCCTCCGCGTAGCGGGCGTCGGTGCGCGCGACGATCAGGAAGTCCGCGCTCGGCCGCGAATCGCAGGCGACCCGAATCTTCGCGACCGCGTCGTCCTGCGGGATCACCCGGCGGAACTCCGTGTGCCCGCACTTCTTCGGGAATTCCTGATCCTCGATCTGGATGCCGGCGGCACCCGCGGCCGCGTAGCCGCGCACCGTGCGCTCGACGTTGAGCAGCCCGCCATACCCCGTGTCGCCGTCCGCGATGAAGGGCACGTCGACCGAGCCCGCGATGCACCGCACGCGGTCCAGCATCTCGGTGAAGGTCGCGACGCCCGCATCCGCGACGCCGAGCGCCGACGCGACGGCCCCGTAGCCCGTCATGTAGAGCGCCCCGAAGCCGAGGCTCGCCGCCATGCGGGCAGAGATCCCGTCATAGACGCCCGGCAGGGTGAGGCAGCCCTCTCGCGCGACGAGCTCGCGCAGCGAAGCGGATGGTGACACGGGGTTTCCTCATGACCTTGATCGTTGACGACAGACTAGCGTCTCCGACCGTCATGTCCACGTCTGGCGAGGAGCCCGTCCTCCGGCCGACGTGGTGACCGCCATGCGTGCGGAGACCGGCGAGATCCCCATGCCGTATGGGCGAACCGGCCCATTCGGCGGATTGCCAGTGTCACGGCCCCAAGAGGTTGTGAGAGGCTCTTCACCTCTGCCAGGGTGTCGCGAACCCGACGATCCTGTATGTCGTGCGGCAACAGGGCGAGCGCTCATCTCGAACGTCGCCTCCGGAGCATGGAGCCGCATGGTGGATCAGGTCGAGATCGAGTTCGGGGCTCTCAGGTCGACCGGCTCCGGCCACGCGGGCGACCTCGTGGTGTTCACGGACGGGGACCTCGCGCTCGCGCGGCCGGTCACCGATCGTTATCCCGGACTGTCGGCGCTCCTGCCGCGCGCCGCCGCGGCAGAGCGCTTCAAGGGCAAGGCGCAGAGCGCGCTCGTGATCCCGGTGCCGGACGGGATGGCGGGCGTCGAGCGGCTCGTGGTGGTCGGCATCGGGTCCGAGCCCGACCGGGCGAAGCAGGATTGGCGCATGCTCGGCGGCTTCCTGGCGGGCAAGCTCGCCGGGCGTTCCGCAACGGTCGCGGCCGAGTTCCC
>CAHJXE010000147.1 GCA_903644085.1 Hyphomicrobiales bacterium | reverse complement strand
GCCTCGACGCCCGCGTTCAGCGCGAGCAGGTTCGTCTGGAACGCGATCTCGTCGATGACCCCGATGATCTGGCTGATTTCCTGGGCGGAAGCCGCGATCGCGCTCATCGCCCCGACCGCGTCGCGCACGACGATGCCGGAGCGTTCGGCCTCGGCGCTGGCGCTCAGGACCATGTCGTTCGCGCGCTTGGCGTTCTCGGCCGTCATGCGGACCGTCGCGGTCAGTTCCTCCAGGGCGGCCGAGGTTTCCTCGAGAGATGCCGCCTGCTGCTCCGTGCGCCGCGCCAGGTCGTCCGCCGCCTGAGAGATCTCGCCGGAACCCGTCCGGATACCCTGGCCGTTGCCCGCGATGATGCCGATCGTCTCCGCGAGCGATTCGACCGCGGCGTTGAAGTCCAGCCGCAGCTTCTCGTAACCGAACGGAAACGTGGTCTCGACCCGGTATCGCAGGTCACCCTGAGACAGCCGCTCCAGCCCGTCCGCGAGCGAACGCACGACGATGGCCTGATCCTCGGAGGTGGATGCGAGACGCTTCGCCGTCTCCTCGCGCTCGGCCTGATCGCTGAGGTCGCGCGCACGCTGCTCGGCCTTGAGACGTTCGCCGTCGACGAGCGCGCGCCGTAGCACGTCGAGGCCGCCGGCGATGATCCCGATCTCGTCCTCGCGGCCGACGTCTCCGACGGGCGTCGCGTAGTCGGCGGCGGTCAGGCGGGAGATCGTGTCGGTCAGCCGTCGCATGGGCGCGATGACGAGGCGCATGACCCCGATCACCGCCAGGACCAGCGCGATCGCGAGCGCGATGCCGCTGATGCCCGCGAGCCAGACCGGACCGGTCGTGTGGGAACGATCGACCTCGGTGGCGATCGACTGGATCGTCCGCTCGGTACGCTCGATGAAAGCGTCCGTCAGCCTGGAAGCGGCCTTCTCGGCAGGCTCCAGGCGCGTGAGGAAGGCGGCCTCGGCACCGGAGCGGTCTCCCGCGACGGCGAGCGACTTCACGTTGCGCGCCTCGCGCACGACCGCCTCCTGGAGGCGCATGAAGGCATCCTTGATCTCGGTCTCGGCCGGATCGACCGTGTCGACGAGGCGACGCGCGCGCCGCATCAGCATGTCCGAGCGCGTCTCGATGGAGGCTTCGAGGCCCGAGCGGGACGCCTCCCATCGCGGCAGCAGGAGCTTCAAGACGTCGCGCTGGACGGAGCGGCTCAGCGCCCGCACCTCGCTGGCATCGATCATCTCGGCGCTGGAGCGCGCGGCCTTGCCGTTCAGCGTCGCCGTCCCGCTCTGCAGATGGAGCGCGAACAGGACCGCGCCTGCGAGGACCACGGACAGGCCGATCGACGGAGTGAGGATCTTCGCCGCGAGTTTCATAAGACCGCGAGTGTCATGAAGGCGCGCCCAAGCCGACGAGCCGACGATCGCGCAGGTTGGCTAACGATGGGTAAATGCGCGCATCGCGCTACCGCATCAGGGCCGCGACTTCCGCGCGAAGCACCGGCAGCAGTTCCGCCTCGAACCAGGGATTGGTCTTGAGCCACCCGCTGTTGCGC
This sequence comes from Hyphomicrobiales bacterium, assembly GCA_903644085.1. Classification (GTDB taxonomy): domain Bacteria; phylum Pseudomonadota; class Alphaproteobacteria; order Rhizobiales; family Beijerinckiaceae; genus Enterovirga. The sequence continues at coordinate 6,441 of CAHJXE010000147.1, read as the reverse complement.
CAGGACGGGTGAGGCAGCGGCAGGATGCGCGGCCGGTCGGAACCGTCCAGGATCTCGCGCCAGCGCCGGACGGTAGCCGTGAGGCCGCCCTTCGCGGCATGCCCGAGATGCCAGGCTTGAGCGTAGCGTCCGATCACGAGGATCAGCTCGACCCGCGGCAGCGCCTCCAGCACCGGTACGCGCCAAGCCGGCGCGCATTCCCGACGAGGCGGCAGGTCTGCGCCGGACGCGTCGTAGCCCGGAAAGCAATGCCCCATCGGGACGATCGCGATCCGGCCGGGATCGTAGAAGGTCGCCTCGTCGGTCCCGAGCCAAGCCCGCAATCGGATCCCGGACGGGTCCTGGAACGGGACCCCGCTCTGGTGCGCGCGGTTGCCCGGCGCCTGGCTCGCGATGAGGAGGCGTGCCTCGACCGAGCCCTGGACGATCGGGCGCGGCTCGTGCGGCAAAGCCACCCCGAAGCGCGGGACGTCGCGGCAGATGCGGCAATCCCGGAGTCGCCGGGCGAGGTCGGGGAAGCCGGACGCCTCAGATGTCGACGACGAGCCCGTCATGGGCGATCAGGAATCCTTCCGCTTCGGCATGGTCCAGGCGGTCCAGCATCGCGTCGCTCATATGGGTCAGCATCACGCGTCCCGCCCTGAAGCGCACACGATGGGCGATCAGGGTCGGCAGGTCGAGATGCGGCGCGTGCATGTCCTCCCGGTCGAGACAGTCGCAAACGAAGAGGTCGCATCCCTGTGCGAGGCCGAACAGCGCGTCCGTCCAGGACGTGTCGCCCGAATAGCCGAGCAGCTTGCCTCCCTGGCGAACCCTCACGCCGGTCGCGGGCGCACCCGAGGGGTGGATCACCTCGCGGGTCTCGATCTCGATGCCGCCGAACTCGTGCAGGCGCCCGCAGGGCAGGTCCACGACATGGAGCGGGAAGCGCCAAGGGATCGTCGAGGTGCCGGGAAAGAACACCTCCTGGGCGGCCTTGATCCGCTCTGCCGTACCCACCGGCCCGATGATGGTGAGGGGCCGTTCGCGCCGGCTGTCGAATTGGCAATCGAGCAGGAGAAAGGGCACGCCGCCGAAATGATCGCCGTGCAGGTGCGAGAGGACGATCGCGTCGAGACTGTCCGGCGACAGGCCGCGCCGTTTCAACTCGACCAGCGCGGTCGCGCCGAAATCGAGCGCCACGGTCGCCTCGCCCGCCTCGACCCAGAAGCAGGTGTTCGATCGTCCACCCGACCCGAACGCGTCGCCGCACCCGACGATGGTGAGCCGCATGGCGTCAGGCCGCCGCGCTGGGGCGGGCCGAGACGGCCGCGTGCCAGCGACGCAGATCGTGCAGGGCCTCGGGGACGGGCAGCTTCGGCAGCCGCATGAAATCCACCGCCACGAGCCCGGTGATGTCGGCCACGCTGAACGCGTCGCCGCACACGAAGGTGCGTCCCGCGAGCTGCGCGTCGAGCGCGACGAGGAAATCCTGGACCTTGCCGCGGTTCGCCTCGCTCCAGGCCGGGACCTGCGGCACCTCCATGGCGGCCATGGCCGGGTGGGCGTGCCGGAACACGGCCGCGACCGGCATGAGCAACTCGAACTCGATCCGGCGCTGCCACATCTCGACGGTCGCACGCCCGACGGCGCCCGTTCCGAACAGCGGCGGCGCCGGCTGAACCTCCTCGAAGTAGCGACATATCGCGATCGATTCGCCGATCGCCGTACCGTCGTCGAGCTCGAGCGCGGGGACGCGCTGTCCCGGGTTCAGCGCCGAGAAGCTCTCCGACTTGTGCTCCAAGGCCTGGAGGTCGACCGGGACGAGCGGGCAGGAGATGCCCTTCTCGGCCATGAAGATGCGGACCCGTCGCGGGTTCGGCGCCCGCGTGACGTCGTAGAGTTTCATCGCGCTCAGCCGATCCATATCTCAACGTCGTCGCTCTGTGCGCGAGCGGAGCTGTCGGCGCAACCGACCGGTCGCGTAGATGACGACCCGACCGGCGTCGTGGTCAACGCACATGCTCGTGCGGGTGCGTGCGCCGCCACTCGTCCGGGCGCGTGAACGAACCGGCCCAAAGGCCCGCTCCCGCCGAGCGCGCCGCGCGCTCCTCGTCCGCGTAGCCGCCGTAGGCGACCGCGAGGCCGCGACGCACGAGGTCCGCCCCGAGATCGACGCCCGCGACGCTGCAGCGGCCGAGGTCGCGCCCGTAGCGATCCCGTCCCTTGATTGCGCAAGACGGCTCACGGCCGGCGAGAAGCTCGACCAACGCTTCGCGGGCCACGATGCCGCACCGATAATCATGGCCCTCGCGCAGGCAGACCTGATCCATCTCGGGCGCATCCATGCCGGAGAGCCTGACGCGGCGGCCCGCCACGACGAGCGTGTCCCCGTCCACGATCCGGGTCGCACCGGTCAAGACGACCTCCTCGGCACGGAACCAGGCGAGCGCGAGCGCCAGCGCCAGCACCACCAGCGCCGCGATGAACCCGTCGATCTGGCGCAAACCGGCTCCCGTGAACAGCGTGAACGCACACTTGAGAGATATCGTCAGGAGGAGGTTAACGTTTCCGCGAGAGGATGAGCCATCCGGGGGCTGTGCCGGATGGGTATGCGTACGCGATGGGCGAGTTGACGGCTCAAATGGTCGAGCAAGGCCGATCTCCGCCCGGAGAAGGCGTTGCCCAGCGCCGCAAGCTCGCGCAGGAAGTGCGCAGCGTACGCGAGAAGCTGACCTCGACGGTCGGACTGGAGCGCGCCTACGAGCACGAGCTCGTGCGCCTTCTCGCCCAGAACCACAGCGACAACCTGCTGATGGTGATGCTTCTGGCGGCCGCGGTCGCGGCCGTGTCGACGATCTGGATTCCAACCCTGGTCGCGCTCGTCTGGCTCGGCCTCACGGAGCTCGTCCTCGGCGCGGCCCTCGGCCTCGCGCGGACGTTCCTGGCGCAGCAGGCGGACCGCGTGCCGCTGCCGAGGTGGCGCCGGCGCTTCGCGAGCGCGGAGCTCGCGGCCGGCATGGCGTGGGCCATGGGCGTGCGCGTTCTCGCCCAGGTGGAAGGCGGTGCGAGCGGGTTCGTGCTGTTCGTCCTGCTCATGGTGGGCGCCATCACCGCGATGCTGTCCGCCACGGTACCGATCGCGGTCTATGCCGGGCTCGCACCGCTCGGCATCGCCATGATGCTGCTCTTCGCGGCCAGCCCCGACATCGCGTCAGGTCTCCTCCTGGCGATGACCGCGACGGCGTTCCTCTTTTTCCTGGTTCTCGCGCGCAAGCTGCAGGCGGTGTCGCTCGCCACCATCCAGTCGCGTGCCGAGAAAGACGCGATCTTCGTCGAACTGGATCAGGCGAAGGCGAATTCCGACGAGGCACGCCGCCGGGCCGAGGAGGCGAACCTCGCGAAGTCACGCTTCCTCGCCACGATGAGCCACGAGCTCCGCACGCCCCTGAACGCGATCCTGGGCTTCTCGGAGGTCATGAAGAACGAGGTCTTCGGTCCCCACACGACCGCATCGTATAAGGAATACTCGGCCGACATCCACGGGAGCGGCCAGCACCTGCTCGAACTCATCAACGAGATCCTCGATCTCTCGCGCATCGAGGCGGGGCGCTACGAGCTGCAGGAGGAGGCGATCCAGCTCGCCTGGCTCGTCGGCGATTGCCGCCACATGCTGAACCTGCGAGCCAAAGCGAAGAACCAGACGATCCGGGAATTTATCGACCCCTCGCTCCCCCGCATCTGGGCGGACGAGAGGGCCGTGCGCCAGATCGTGCTCAACGTCCTGACGAACGCGGTCAAGTTCACGCCGCAGGGCGGCGAGATCGTCGTCAAGGTCGGTTGGACCTCGTCTGGCGGCCAATATGTGAGCGTCCGGGACACCGGCCCCGGCATCCCCGAAGAGGAGATCCCGATCGTCATGTCGTCCTTCGGACGCGGTGCGCTCGCGCTGAAGACCGCCGAGCAGGGATCGGGCCTGGGGCTGCCCATCGTGAAGGGCCTGATCGACCTCCACGGCGGCGGGTTTCAGCTGAAGTCGAAACCGCGCGAGGGGACGGAGGTCATCGTCACCTTTCCGGCGTTGCGCGCCATGGATACGCTGCCGGCCGTCGAGGTCCCTCCCCCGCGCGCCGCCTGATAGCCCTAGCCGGGCTTGCCGACCGGGGTTCCGGCCGCGCAGGCGAGCGCGCTCTTCACGAGTCCCAGCGCCAGCGCCGCACCTACGCCGGGAGCCTCGATCGCGAGACCCGGCAGGACGCTCTCGATGCCGAGCCGCCCGATCAGGTCGGGATGCGCCGGATGCGGGCCGATGTGCCCGGCGACGCAGTGATCGAGCGCTGTGGCGTCCATCGCGAGGAGGATCGCGGCCGCGGCGCTCGCCGCGAACCCGTCGAGAACGACCGGCACGCGCTGGTGGCGCGCCGCCAGGATCGCGCCCGCGACGGCCGCGATGTCGCGCCCTCCGAGGTCGGCGAGGATGCCCAGCGGATCGCGTGACCCACAGCGCAACACCGCCTCCGTGACGGCGCGAGTCTCCGCGGCCGCCATGTCCGGGGCGCACCAACGCGCGGGTGGGTCGCGATACAGGGCGGTCAGCATGGCGCAGGCCGCGAGATCGCCGCCGGGACCGGCCGTGCCGAGCGCCAGGATCTCCGCCCCGCCGGCGATCGCCTCCATGCCGAACGCCATCGTGGCGACGCAGCCACGCTCGTCCATCGCAGGCTCGTGGGCGACGTCGCCCGTCGGCAGATCGAGCGCGAGGTCGAACGCCTTGAAGCCAAGCGCGCCGGCCGCGCAAGCCGCGTTGATGGGCGCGACGCCTCCCGCGAAACCGTCGAGCTCCGCGCGGGCCGCGGCGATACCAGCCTCGGGATCGTCGCCCAGCGCGACGCCATGCGTCGCGACGAACAGGCAGACGAGTGAACGATCGGCGCTGGGCCTCATCTTGCCCCCCGGCTGCCGACCCTGGACGCGCGCGACCCAGTCGGCCCATCCGGCAAGTCGTCCGAGATCGGCAAGTCGTCCGCGATCGGCGAATCGTCCGAGATGCTTGCCGCCGCCGGACGACGGCGTGGCCGACGGGATCGCGGGCATGCCGGACAGGAGATCGCGAATGTCGTCGAACGGCATCCGCAGGGTCTGCGACACACTCATGGTCGGCCGGGTTCTCGTCGGATGATCGCAGATCTATGGGCCGGGGCTAACCGCACGCGCATCGACGCACAACCCCGAGCCGGGCGCAGACGGGTGACGGATGCGCGCATCCGCCCCACATGGATCGTCATGGCCAAGATCTCGTCTCCCTGCATCAAGGTTTGCCTCATCGATCATGAGAGCGGTATCTGCGCGGGCTGCGGGCGCACGCTCGACGAGATCGGGCGCTGGAGCCTGATGGGCGAAGCGGAGCGCCGCGCGATCATGAGACTTCTCGCGCGGCGGCTCGACCCGAACGGTGCGGAGCCGGACCGAGACCTGCAACAGGCGTGAGCTCGAGCGACGCCGCCCCCCCCACGAGGACCACGCGATGCCGGACATGATGCGAGCCGTCGAGATCACGAAGCCCGGCGGACCGGAGGTTCTGGCGATCACCGAGAGGCCGGTCCCCTCCCCGGCGGCGGGCGAGGTCCTGATCGAGGTCCACGCCGCCGGCATCAACCGCCCGGACGTGTTCCAGCGGATGGGCCGCTACGACCCGCCGCCCGGCGCACCCGACATCCCGGGGCTCGAGGTGGCGGGGTTCGTGACCGCGCTCGGGCCGGACGTCACGGGCTTGGCGGTCGGCGACGCAGTCTGCGCGTTGGTGGCGGGCGGCGGCTACGCCGAGTTCTGCACCGCGCCGGTCGTCCAATGCCTGCCGGTCCCGGCGGGCCTCTCCATGATCGAGGCGGCGGCCCTCCCCGAGACCTTCTTCACCGTCTGGTCGAACGTCTTCGATCGGGGCCGGCTCGTCGGGGGTGAGACGATCCTGATCCACGGCGGCTCGTCGGGCATCGGCACGACGGCGATCCAGCTCGCGAAGGCCGCCGGCGCGCGCGTCTTCACGACGGCAGGCAGTGCCGAGAAATGCGCCGCCTGCACGCGCCTCGGGGCGGACCGGGCGATCAACTACCGCGAGGAGGATTTCGTCGCGGTCGTGCAGGAGGCGACGGACGGCCGCGGGGTCGACGTCGTGCTCGACATGGTGGGCGGGGACTACATCCCGCGCTCGATATCGTGCCTCGCGGCCGACGGCCGGCACGTCTCGATCGCGTTCCTCAAGGGCGCGAAGGCCGAGATCGACTTCAACGCCGTCATGCGCAAGCGCCTCACCCTGACAGGCTCGACGCTGCGGCCCCGACCCATCCCAGACAAGGCCGCGATCGCCGCGAAGCTTCGGGAGCACGTCTGGCCCAAGATCGCCGACGGGACGATCCGGCCGCTCGTTCACGATACCTTCCCGCTGGCGGACGCATCGAAGGCGGA
>CAHJXE010000146.1 GCA_903644085.1 Hyphomicrobiales bacterium | reverse complement strand
TCGATCACGCGCTGCTCATCCGCCACGACGGTCTCGTCGATCGGGTTCGGCAGGATCCTGCCTGGAGCGAAATGGTCAATTCTAAGATTCGGCTCGACGATATCGTTCTATCAAACGGACGTTGGATCAGACCTGCATCAAACGGATACCGCCAAATGGAAGGCTATCGTACCATCATGCTGATCTGGGAAATGACCGGCGAGCCGTGGCCCCTCGACCTCGCCTTCGCTCTCATTACGTCGAGTGACGGCACCCGCATCATGACTTGCGGGACGCACTTCTAGATGATCCCGCAGACCTTCACGTTCCTTCTGCTCGACGGGTTTGCGATGATCAGTGTCGCCTCCGCGATCGAGCCGCTGCGCTCGTTGAACCGCCTTGTCGACCACGCCGCCTATGGATGGCGCCTCGTCAGTTTGCGCGGGGGTGTCGTGACGGCATCGAATGCGATCCCTTTTATGACGGAAGCCGTGTCGAACAAGCTGGGCTCCGACGACATTCTGATCGTGTGCGGCGGGCTCCGGATACAGCTCTTCGAAGAGCGTCAACTGCTCGGCGCGCTGCGTCGGGCGGCGCGAAATGGCGCACGTCTGGGGTCCCTCTCGACCGCGACGCATGTACTGGCTCGCGCGGGTCTGCTCGACGGGTATCGCTGCACGATCCACTGGGAGAACCAGCCAGCCTTCGAGGAAGAGTTCCCGAACCTCGATTGCACGGGCAAGATCTACGAGATCGACCGCGACCGCCTCACCTGCTCGGGCGGCACCGCCGCCCTCGACATGATGCTGCACCTCATCGGGGAGGCGCACGGCGAAGAGCTCGCGCAACGCGTCGCCAACCAGTTCCACCACGAGCGCATCCGCGGCGAGCGCGAGGACCAGCGCGGCGGACGCCTGGAGCACGTCTCCGGCCTGCCGCCCGCGATGCGTGCCGCGATCGGCCTCATGCAGGCGCATCTCGAGGATCCGATCGCGATCGCTGACCTCGCCCGGCGCGTGCGTCTCAGTCCGCGCCAGCTCGAACGCCTCTTTCTGCGGTACGAGGGCGCGACCCCGGCGCGCTACTATCTCGGGATGCGCATCGATCGGGCGCGCGAGCTGCTGCTGTACTCGGATAAGCCCATCATTGATGTCGCGGTCGCGGTCGGTTTCGCCTCGACATCGCACTTCGCGCATTGGTTCAAGCGACTGCAGGGCGTGCGCCCGTCGCAGATGCGCGGACGGGGCGGCGCACCCATGCTCGCCTGACGTCGCATCGCTGCTCGCGCGTGTCGCTTCGCCGCAGCAAAGCTCGGCGGATGGCGGGCTTCATGACAGCGCACGAGCGGGAGACGACTTGGAAACACTCGCGTTCATGGTGGCGAACTGGTCCGTGATCCTGGCCCGCACGCTGGAGCACCTGTCGCTCGTCGGCGCCTCGATCGCCATCGCGATCTGCACGGCCGTCCCGATCGGGATCGCGATCACGCCAAACCCCCGCGCCGCGAACGCCGTGCTCTACGCGGCCTCCATCATGATCACCGTCCCGTCGATCGCGCTGTTCGGCCTGCTCATCCCGGTCCTGTCGCTGATCGGCCAGGGCATCGGCTATCTGCCGGCGCTCGTCGCGCTCGTGCTCTACGCGCAACTCCCGATCATCCGGAACACCTACGCGGCGATCACCAATGTCGAGCCCGCCCTGCGCGAGGCCGCGCGCGGCATGGGCATGACGACGTTCCAGCGCCTGCGCGAGGTCGAGATCCCGATCGCGCTGCCCGTCATCGTGTCCGGCGTGCGCAACGCCGTCGTGCTCAACATCGCGGTCGCGGCCATCGCGACATATATCGGGGCCGGCGGGCTCGGGACGTTCATCTCGCGCGGCATCTCGCAGACCGACGTGCGCCAGCTCCTCACCGGCGCGTTCTCCGTCAGCGTGCTCGCCATCGCGGCCGATCTCGCGCTGCTCGGCGCCCAGCGCCTCCTGACCTCGCCGGGATTGCGGACGTGAGGCGAGACGCATGATCCGGCTCGAACGCCTCACCAAGTCCTTCGGCGCGACGGTCGCGGTCGACCATGTCGACATGGAGGTGCCGGCCGGCGAGGTCTGTGTGCTGCTCGGGCCGTCCGGCTGCGGCAAGACCACCACGATGAAGATGATCAACCGGCTGATCGCCCCGACCTCGGGCAAGATCCTCATCGACGGGCGCGACACGGCCGGCCAGGACGACGTGACGCTCCGGCGCTCGATCGGCTACGTCATCCAGCAGATCGGGCTCTTCCCGAACAAGACGATCGAGGACAACATCTGCGTCGTTCCAGACCTCTTGGGCTGGGACCGCCGCCGCTCCCGGGCGCGTGCGGGCGAGTTGCTCTCGCTCGTCAACCTGGAGCCCGCGACCTTCCTGAAGCGCTACCCGAAGGAGCTCTCCGGTGGGCAGCAGCAGCGGGTCGGCGTCGTGCGCGCTCTTGCGGCCGACCCACCGGTCCTCCTCATGGACGAGCCCTTCGGGGCCATCGACCCGATCAACCGCGAGGTGATCCAGGACGAGTTCATGAAGCTCCAGGCCGCCCTGAAGAAGACCGTGGTGTTCGTGAGCCACGACATCGACGAGGCGGTGAAGATGGCGAGCCGGATCGCGATCTTCCGAGATGGGCGCCTGATCCAGTACGCGAAGCCGGACGACGTCCTGGCTCATCCCGTCGACAGTTTCGTGGCGGATTTCGTGGGCGCCGACCGCACGCTCAAGCGCCTGCGGCTCGTGAAGGTCGCGGACGCGATGATGTCCGAGCCGCCGCGCGTCACCGCCGAGGACACGCTGGAGCGCGCGGTCGCGCTCATGGAGGAGCACGGCCACGTGTCGATCGTGATGGTCGGCCCGCGTGGGCGGGCGCGCGGCGTCGTGCGCCTCGACCTCGCGCGGGGCCGCCGCGGCACGGTCGGCGAGAACCACGAGCCGCTGCCCGGGATTGTCGCGGTTACGGACGACCTGCGTAAGGCGGTCGCGATGATGTTCCAGCACGACCAGACCTGGCTCGCCTGCGTGGACGACGAGGGGTTCTACAAGGGCTACATCACCCAGCGCGGCATCACGCACCTGCTCGGTGCGACCTACGGAAAGAGCTGACGCGCCGTGGCGGCCTCGCTCCCTAGCTTTTCTCGTTTCGCACTCCTCGCGCTCGCCTTCGCGCTAGGCGCATTCCTCCAGGCGCAGGGTCTCCTCCCCGCGATGGCGAGCTACCGCGGCGACGTCGTCTACCTCGTGCGCGGTCACATGGTGCTCGCCGCGGTCTCCGGCGCGCTCGCCATCGCGATCGGGATTCCGATCGGCATCCTGCTCACCCGCGAGCGGTATCGCGTGCTGGGCGCGACGCTGGCGCAGGTGGTCAATCTCGGCACCACGATCCCGACACTCGCGATCCTGGCGCTCGCGATGACCGTGTTCGGGCTCGGAGCCCCCTCGGCGATCTTCGGGCTGACCGCGCTGACCCTACTGCCGATCGTGCTCAACACAGCTGCGGGGCTGCGAGCGGTCCCGCGCCACCTTGTCGAGGCGGCGCGCGGCATGGGGATGCGGCCGGGGCAGATCCTGCTCCAGGTCGAGCTGCCGAACGCGCTCTACGTGATCCTGGCGGGCATCCGCACCGCGCTCGCCATCGATGTCGGCACGGTGCCGCTCGCCTTTCTAATCGGTGGCGGGGGCTTGGGCGAACTCATCTTCACCGGCATCGACCTGAACGAGCCCGCGATGCTGCTCGCGGGCGCCATCCCGACGGCGCTCCTCGCCGTCCTCGTCGATTGGCTGGTCGGCCTTGCCCAATACGCCCTTGTGCCGCGCGGCGTGAACCCGCTGCGCTGACGATCCACACACAGGAGAGAAGACGATGCTGCGAACGTTCATACGCACGGCCCTCGGGGCCGTTCTGTCCCTCGGTATCGCGACCGCGGCGCTCGCGCAGAACGTCGTGGTCGGCGGCAAGGGCTATACCGAACAGCAGATCATGGCCGAGCTCACCGCCCAGTACCTGCGCGCGAAAGGGTTCACGGTCGACAAGCGCTCCGGGCTCGGCACCGCGGCGCTCCGGGCCGCGCAGGAGGGCGGCCAGATCGACCTCTACTGGGAGTATACCGGCACCTCGCTGATCACATTCAACAAGGTCACCGAGAAGATGAGCGGCGAGGCGACCTACGCCAAGGTCAAGGAACTCGACGCCGCGAAGGGCCTCGTCTGGCTGAACCCGTCGAAGATCAACTCGACCTACGCGCTCGCGATGCGCGCCGCCGATGCCAAGACGAAGGGGATCGCCTCGCTGTCCGACCTTGCCGCCAAGGAGAAAGCCGGCGCGGGCCTGAAGCTCGCCTCGAACGCCGAGTTCTACGCGCGGCCGGACGGGCTGAAACCGTTGGAGCAGACCTACGGCTTCGAGTTCGGGCGCGAGAACGTCGTGCGCATGGATACCGGCCTCGTGGCGCAGGCGTTGCGCGATACACAGGTCGATGTCGGCCTCCTGCTCGCGCTCGACGGGCGCGTGACCTCGTTCAGCTTCGTCCTGCTCAAGGACGACAAGGCGTACTTCCCGATCTATAATTCGACGCCCGTCGTCCGCAAAGAGACCCTCGACAAGAACCCGAAGCTCGCCGACGCGCTGAACGCCCTCTCGGCGAAGCTGGACGACGACGTAATGCGGGGCCTCAACGGCCAGGTCGACATCGACAAGAAGTCGGTCGAGGAGGTCGCGGCCGGCTTCCTCAAAGGCCAGGGCCTCGTCTGACGCGACCCTACGAGGTCGACCTGCCCCATCAAAGAGAGGACATCACGTCATGACCCGTCGCACGTTGCTCGCCCTGGGTGCCCTCTCGCTTTCGGCTCTCGCCATCTCGGCGCTGCCCGCCCTCGCGCAGACGATCGTGGTCGGGGGCAAGAACTTCACCGAGCAGCAGATCATGGCCGAGATGACGTCCCAGTTCCTCAAGTCGAAGGGCGTCACGGTCGACAAGCGCGCGGGCCTCGGCACGGCCGCGCTGAGGTCTGCCCTGGAGGCGGGTCAGGTCGACCTCTACTGGGAGTATACCGGCACCTCGCTCATCACCTTCAACAAGGTGACCGAGAAGCTCGACGCCGACTCGACCTACGCCAAGGTAAAGGAGCTCGACGGCGCCAAGGGCCTCGTCTGGCTCAACCCGTCCAAGGCTAACAACACCTTTGGCATCGCCATGCGCAAGGCGGACGGCGACAAGCTGAAGCTCAGCTCGATCTCCGATCTCGCCGCCAAGGTGAAAGCCGGCACGACACTGAAATTCGCCTCCAACGCGGAGTTCTACGCGCGGCCGGACGGGCTGAAGCCGATGGAGCAGACCTACGGCTTCGAGTTCGGGCGAGAGAACACCGTGCGCATGGATAGCGGGCTCGTCTACCAAGCCTTGCGCGATAGCCAAGTCGATGTCGGTGTCGTGTTCGCGACCGACGGCCGGGTCCCGGCGTTCAACTTCGTGGTCCTCAAGGACGACAAGGGCTACTTCCCGACCTACGCGATGACCCCGGTGATCCGGAAGGAAACGCTCGATAAGAACCCGAGCATCGGCGAAGCGCTCAACGCGATCTCGGCCAAGCTCGATGACGCCACCATGGCGAAGCTCAACGCATCGGTGGACGTCGACAAGAAGTCGATCGAGGAGGTCGCGGCCGGCTTCCTGAAAGGCCAAGGGCTCGTCTAGCCTGACGTCCGGCATGGTGCGGGTCGCGGCGGCGCAGATCGCCTGCAAGCCCGGCGATGTCGCGGGCAACGTCGCGCTGCACGAGGCGATGGCGGCGCGGGCGGACGATGCGGGGGTCGACCTTCTGGTCTTCCCGGAACTCTCCCTGACCGGCTACGAGAGCCGTCCCGACGTCTCGCGCCTCGCCCGCCCGGCGGATTGCCCGGACCTCCTGCGCATCGCCGCGCTCGCGAAGCGGATGACTCTGGCGGTCGGCTTCATCGAGGCCAACACGATGGGCAAGCCCTTCAACTCCGTCGCGATCCTGAGCGGCGGACGTGTGATCGCCGTCCACCGCAAGCTGAACCTGCCGACCTACGGCGAACTCGTCGAGGGCGAGGTCTACGCGGCCGGCGAAGCGATCGATTTCGTGCAGACGCCACTCGGGCGTACGGCCTGCCTGATCTGCGCCGATACCTGGAACCCGGCCTTGCCCTGGCTCGCGGCGCTCGGCGGCGCGGAGGCCTTGATCGTGCCGGTCGCGTCGGCCCGCGGCGCCGTCGCGGCGGAGTTCGACAGCTGCGACGGCTGGAACGTCAACCTGCGCCACACCGCCATGAGTTATGGACTGCCCGTCGTCATGGCGAACCAGTGTGGGACAACGGGCCTCCCGTTCTGGGGAGGCTCCATGATCCTGGACGCCTTCGGGCGGGTGATCGTGCAGGCCGGCGACGCGCCGGACCTCCTCGTCGCGGAGATCGATCCTGATGAGACGCGCACCGCCCGCGAACGCCTGCCGACGATCCGCGACGCGGATCCAACACGTATCGCGGGCATCCTGGCGCGGATGCCCGCGTCGCTTGGGATCAGAACATGACCGTCATACACTTCATCGGATCCCTCTCCTTCGCGGACCTGCCATCCACGGCCGTGACCGGGCGAAACCACGCTGCTTTAACCTCGTCGGCGTCGCCGCCAACGACACCGGAACCGACCTTTCACCGTCGATGAACGAAGGCGCAGGTCGCTTTTGACCGGCTCCGTGTCGCAAGGCGGTCCTTCACAACGTGGGTACGCTGGATAATAGCGTCGTCTTCCAAAACGGCCTGCCCCATGACCTCATCGCATCCGCCCGATCCGCATTCCATCGCGGGCAAGGACCTGCATGTCGCAGAGCGTTGCGAGCTTCTCGTTGTCGGCGCGGGTCCGGCGGGTCTCGCGGCCGCGATCGAGGCGGCCGGGCGCGGTCTCCACGTTATGCTCGTCGACGAGAACCCCGTGCCGTTCGCCACGATGGGGGAGGACGTGCCGCTCCTGTTCGGGGGCGCGATGAGCCCGCTCGCGCGCAACCGCACCGCCATGATGGAGGCCTATATCGCCTCCGAGCCGCTGCTGGAGGAAGCCTTCGATGTGGGGGTCGACGTGCGGCTCGGCACCGTGGCGTTCGGGCTCTACGCGAACGGCGAGAGCGTCGCTTGGCTGCCGGGGCTGGTCGCCGGCCTCGCGGACGATGAGCGCTCCTGGATGGTCGCGACCGACCGCGTGATCGTGGCGGCGGGCGCGCGAGACGTCGGCCTCGCCTTTCCGGGCTGGGAGTTGCCGGGCGTGGTCGGTGCGACGGCCGCGATGCGCCTTCTCACCCGCTACGGCGCTCTCGCGGCGACCCGCGCGGTCGTCGTCGGCACCACGGCCGAGGCGTTGAGCGCGGCGCTTGCCCTGCACGAAGCGGGCGTCGTGGTCGAGGCGCTTATCGAGCAGGCCGATGTTCCCGTCGGCCCGGACGACCTCGTGGCCAGTGCCGCGGCGAGCGGCATCGAGATCCTGACGCGCCACGTGGTGCGCGAGGCCGTCGGCCGCAACGGCGTGGAGGCCGTGCTCGTAGCGCCGATCGGGCCGGACGGAACGCCCGTGGCGGACGCGCCCGAGCGCCGGATCGGCTGCGACGCCGTGATCCTCGGGATCGGGCTCGCGCCCGTGGTCGAGCTCGTGGACGCGCTCGGCGCCCAGGTGGCCTACCAGGCCGACCGCGGCGGCTACGCGCCCGTCCTCCGATCCGGACAGCGCGCGAGCCTGCCCGGAATCTGGATCGTGGGAGATGCGGCCGGGACGTGGGCGGCGAAGACGCAGGACCGCGCGATCGCTGAGCGCGAAGGGCGTCTCGCGGCGGCCGATGCTTGTGGGGCGCATGAGACGACCGCCGAGGCGGGCGCACCGCCTCCCGTGCCGACCCGCGATCTCGCGGCCGACCGGCTCGCCTGGGTGCGGGCGAGCGTCACATAGGGGCGCAGGCCGAAGGGCGCGGCGTAGGCGAGGGAGACGTTCCCG
>CAHJXE010000145.1 GCA_903644085.1 Hyphomicrobiales bacterium | reverse complement strand
GGCGGCCAACGAACAGGACAGTAAGCCCCGATCACCGCGATGCGATGAATGTCGGCCGTCAGGCCGCGAGATCGGCCACCACGGCGTCGAGGACCGGGAAGCCCGCAGGGGTGACGGCGATCCGCGTGCCGACGCTCGTCGCGATGAGCCCGTCGCCCATCAGGTCGCGGATGCGCGTGTGGTCGAGGGTGCGCCCCGAGATGACGCGGTAGCGCGCGGGCTCGATCCCCTCGCGAAGGCGCAAGCCCATCAGCAGGAACTCGTCGCCCGCCTCCTCGGCGGTCAGCGCGAAGGTCTCGACGAGGCCGTGGCCGTGCCGCTCGACCCGCTCCAGCCACGCCTCCGGGCCGCGCTCGGTCGAGGTGGCGGTGCGCCCCTTCGCCATCATCACGCGGCCATGCGCGCCGGGTCCGACCCCGACATATTCGCCGTAGCGCCAGTAGACGAGGTTGTGCCGCGATTCGGCGCCCGGACGGGCGTGGTTCGAGATCTCGTAAGCCGGGAGCCCGGCGGCGTCGCAGACCTCCTGGGTCGTGTCGTAGAGCATCCGCGCCGCCTCCGCGTCCGGGATCACGAGCTTGCCGGCCGCGTGCAGCTTCTCGAACCAGGTGTCGGGCTCGATGGTGAGTTGGTAGAGCGAGAGGTGCTCGGCCGCGTAGCCGATCGCGCGCTTGAGTTCCTTGCGCCACGCCGCCGGGCCTTGGTCCGGCCGGGCATAGATCAGGTCGAACGAATAGCGTTCGAAATGCCGGGCCGCGACCTTCACGGCCGCCAGCGCCTCCTCGACGGAATGCATGCGCCCGAGCCGGCGCAGATCGCCGTCGTCGAGCGCCTGGACGCCGAGCGAGACGCGGTTCACGCCCGCCGCCCGGTAGCCGCGGAAGCGCTCGGCCTCGACGCTCGTCGGGTTCGCCTCCAGCGTGACCTCGGCGTCGCGCGCGACGGTCCAGTTCTGGGCGACCGAATCGAGGATCGCCGCGACCGTGTCCGGCCGCATGAGGGAGGGCGTGCCTCCTCCGAGAAAGATGCTGGTGACGTGGCGGCCGGGCGCCATCTCGGCTGCGTGCTCGATCTCGCGACGGAACGCCTCGACGTAGCGCGCCTCATCGATCCCGGTCGCCCGGACGTGGCTGTTGAAGTCGCAATACGGGCATTTGGCCAGGCAGAACGGCCAGTGCACGTAGACCGCGAATCCCGCGTCGCGGGTCGGATGCTTTATCATGCGGCAACCATACCACACGATTTCTATCCAGGAGGTGACCGGCGCGCGTGAACGGCGCAGACGCTTGACGCCACCGGTCACGGCGGGCACGTCCCCTCCCCTCACATCGCAATCTGAACCGGGGCTCGCCGTGCATGCGGCCTCGAGGGAACAAGGACATGGCTGCTGACGTCGCAGAGACCGGGGTCGCCGCCGAGGAGTTGAAGCAATTCGTCGAGCGAATCGAGCGGCTCGAGGAGGAGAAGGCCGGTATCGCGGGCGACATCAAGGACGTTTTCGCCGAACTGAAAGGACGCGGGTTCGATACCAAGGCGGTGAGGTCCATCCTGCGCATCCGCAAGAAGGATCACGCCGAGCGCCAGGAGGAGGAGGCGATCCTGGAACTCTACCTTCAGGCACTCGGCATGGCGTGAGTCGCATCCGAAACGCGGTGACGACAGGGGGAATCTCGATGACGAAGCATCCGGCAAAACCGGCGAGGCCGCAGGTCGGCGAGGTGCCGTCGCGGCAGACCGAAGCCTACGTGACCGCGCTCGACCTGCCGCGGGACGAGTTGTCCGAAGCGATGCGGGCCTATCTCGACACATGCGACGAGAAGATCGGTTTCGTGCCGAACGTGCTCCAGGCCTACGCGCACGACAACGCCAAGCTCGAAGCGTTCGCGGCCCTCTATAACGGCCTGATGCTGGCGCCCTCCGGCCTGTCGAAGCTGGAACGCGAGATGATCGCGGTCGTCGTATCGAGCCGAAATCGCTGCTATTACTGCCTGACCGCCCACGGCGCAGCGCTCCGCCAGCTCTCGGGCGATCCGGCCCTCGGTGAGTTGCTGGTGATGAACTACCGGGCGGCCACGCTGAGCCGTCGACACCGCGCGATGCTGGACTTCGCCGTCAAGATGACCGACGCGCCCGATACCATCGAAGAGTCCGACCGTGCGGCGTTGCGGTCGGCGGGATTCGATGCGCGCGGGATCTGGGACGTCGCGGCCGTCACGGCCTTCTTCAATATGACGAACCGGCTGGCCTCAGCGACCGACATGCGGCCGAACGCGGAGTATCACGCACAAGCGCGATAGCGGCGTCCCGCCTCAGGACCGAGGGTAGACATCCCGATCGACCGGACGGGGCGCCGCGGCCTGCGTGCGAAGCCCGATCGCCCGGGCGGTCAGCGAAGCGGCGCCGCCTTCAAGACTGCCGATCAGGACCGGTCCGAAAGCCCCCGACTGAGCGGACCCGAGCGGGTGAGCGACGGATACGTTCATCAAAGCCATGAGCCAACGCCTGATCATATCGGCCTCCCGTACGATGGCACCATCGCCTGCCCGGGCTGCATCGAACATGAAAGCGGTTTTCATCTCCCGTTCATATTGGGGCGATCGCCTGAGAGGTGTCAGATCGGGTCGAACAAGCCGAGGCGCTCGACATCGGCCCATTGCCGCGCAACCAGCTTGTCCCCGATATCGCGCCGGTAGCGCACGTTCGGGATGACCGTGCGATCGGCGAGCGCGTAAGCGCGGGCCTGCGCCTCTCGGATCGTAAGGCCGGTGCCGGTCACGACCAGCGTCCAGCCGTGATAGCCCGCCGTCACGAGTTGGCCCGCCTCGTCGAGGCCGACTTCGCCGTAATGGACGTTCGCGCGATCCTCGGTCGACAACTCGCCCTCGAACAGGACGGGCAGTCCGATCGGTTCGGCCACGTAGGTCCGGATGTAGGGGAACGGCCGCGTCGTCATGACGACGCCGACCGCGAAGCCGGGGCGCGTCTCGAAGGTTCCGCCCGACCCAGACGTCATGGTGCGGAACAGCTCGCCCCATGAGGTCTTCTGCAACGAATCGAGGATCGCGAAGCCCGGATAGCCGAAGCGGCAGGTGAATTCGAGCGGCCAGATCCCGGCCTCGTTCACGATGGTGTTCAGGTTGATGTAGCCGAGATAGCCGTTCTCCCGCAGTAGCGGCTGCATGCGGCCGAGCGTCAGGTCGAAGAAGCGGCGTGTGCGTGCGTAGGTGACGACCGTGCCCATCTCGCCCGTGAGTTCGCCGAGATCGCCGGGAAAGAAGTGCTTGTGCTCCCAATCGAGACAGGCGGGCGGAAGGAAGCGCGTCCCGTCGAAATAGGCCCCGACGCCCATCTCGACACCGTCGAGATGCTCCATGAGTATGAAGCGCGTCGGCTTGGCTCCGCGCTGCCGCATGCGCGCGCTGACCATCGCGGCGACGTCGCGCCCATCGCGCATACGGCCGACGTAGTTGTCGGCCGCGCCGAAACCGTCGCCCGAGAACTTCAGCACGTAGCGGCCCGGACGCTCCGCCAGGAACGCAAGCGCGGACGCCTCCTGGTCGAACTCCCACACGCCCGCGATCTTCAGGCCGATCCCGGCCAGCACGGATTGGGCGTAGGCGCGATCCTTCTCAAGTTGATCGCCGTAGGCGGAACCGCCGACGACGTTGTAGCCGTCGCGTCGCAATTCGTCCTGAAGCGCGCCGCGCTCGTGCGCCACGTTCTCGAACAGGATGACGCCGTCCGGCCCGGCCTCGCGCACCCAGCCGAGGTGCTCGCGCCACTCCTCGACGCGAGTTACGATCCCGGCCAGCACGCCGTGGCAGAGCGGCTCGGAGATCGATACTCGGACCTCATGGCCGTCCTCGACGAGGCGGACATAGAGCGCGTTCAGATCGCAGGTGTCGCCGATTCCGAGAAAACGCATGTCAGGTTCTGTCAGCCGAGACGGACGGATCGCTCGCGCGTGGTGCTTAGCGCGTCGCCGCGACGCGCGAAATCCGCAAGGCTGCCCGAGCCTCGCGTGAGCTGCCGTTGCACTCAAGGAGAGGTCGCACGCTCAAGACTTTCATGGCATGCACATCGGCGTGCAAGGGCCTGACACGTGCTCCCGAACCCGTTCGACGATAGACCGTCCCATCTCGGAGCCAAGACGGGAGCGACCTTCGCGATCCTGCTCGCCGCCAACACGGCGGCTTGGCTCTGGGCCTGGATCGCGTTCTCGGACCGGCCGACGCTCCTCGCGACGGCGTTCCTCGCCTACACGTTCGGTCTCAGACACGCCTTCGACGCCGATCACATCGCGGCGATCGACAACGTCGTGCGCAAGCTGACACAGGAGAGGCGGGCGCCGATCTCGGCCGGCTTCTTCTTCTCGCTCGGACACTCGACGCTCGTGATCCTGGCCTCGGTCGCGATCGCCACGACCGCGGCCGCGGTGCAGACCCGGTTCGAGACTTTTCACGTGGTCGGGGGTCGGATCGGGACCGCCGTCTCGGCCGCGTTCCTGCTCGTCATCGGGCTCGCCAACCTCGTCATCCTGCGCAGGATCTGGTCGGCCGTCTCGCGGGTGCGGCGCGGGGAACGCGTGCTCGACGAGGAGCTGGACACCGTGCTCGCCGGGCGCGGCGTGCTGGCGCGGCTCTTTCGGCCCCTGTTCCGCGCCGTCTCGCGATCCTGGCACATGTATCCGATCGGGTTCCTGTTCGGGCTCGGCTTCGACACCGCGACGGAGATCGGGCTCCTCGGCATCTCGGCCACGCAGGCCGCCCAAGGGCTGTCGTTCTGGACAATTCTCGTCTTCCCGGCGCTGTTCACGGCCGGGATGTCGCTCATGGACACCGCCGACAGCGTGCTGATGACGCGCGCCTATGGCTGGGCCTTCGTCGATCCCGTCCGCAAGCTCTGGTACAACCTCACCATAACAGCCGCCTCCGTCGTGGTCGCGCTGTTCATCGGCGGGATCGAGGCTTTGGGACTGGTCGGTGACAGGCTCGGTCTGGAGGGCGGGTTCTGGGCTGGTGTCGGCGAGCTGAACGACAACCTCGCTTATGTCGGATTCGTGGTCGTGGGGGTCTTCGCGGCGAGCTGGCTCGTGTCGACCCTCGTCTATCGGTTGGCGCGGTTCGACCGCCTGCCGTCGGGCTAAGCGTAACGACGGGCTGAGAGTGCCTCTCCCGTCAGGTAGAGCCGGGGTTCGATCGCCACCGCCGCCACCCGTCCGCGCGCAGCTCGCAGGCGGGACACGTGCCGCAGCCGTAGCCCCACTCATGCCGGTGCGTTCGGTCGCCCAGATAGCAGGTGTGGGTCTCCTCGATGACGAGCCGGAGCAGGTCCTCGCCGCCTAGCTGCTCGGCCAGCGCGAAGGTGCCGGCCTTGTCGATCCACATGAGTGGCGTGTGCAGGACGAGCCGGGTCTCGAGCCCCAGATTGAGCGCGACCTGCATCGCTTTCACGGTGTCGTCGCGGCAATCCGGATAACCGGAATAGTCCGTCTCGCACACGCCCAGCACGATGTGCCGGCAATCGCGCCGGTAGGCGAGCGCCGCCGCGAAGGCGAGGAAGATCAGGTTTCGGCCCGGCACGAAGGTCGAGGGCAGGCCGGCTTCCGTCAGGCCGATCGCCATGTCGGACGTCATGGCGGTCCGGCCCATGGCCGGGATGGTCGGGACAGCGAGCAGATGGTCGGGCCCGAGCCGGGCGGCGACCGGCCAGGCCGGGACGGTCATGCGTTCGCGGATGGTCCCGCGGCAGGCGAGCTCGACGCGGTGGCGCTGGCCGTAATCGAACCCGACCGTCTCCACCTCCGCGAAGCGGTCCATCGCCCAGGCGAGGCAGGTCGTCGAGTCCTGTCCGCCCGAGAGGAGGACGAGCGCACGGTCGTCGCGAAGCGCCTTCATGGAGTGCTCAGAGCGACGCTCTGCACAGGAAGACGATCAGCCGGAATGTCGGCCGCCCGTCGCTCAATCGAAGAGGCTCGACACGCTCGACTCGGTCGCGGTCCGGCCGATAGCCTCGCCGATCAGGGGCGCGATCGAGAGCACGCGGATGTTGCGGGCGACCTTCACGGCCTCCGTCGGGCGAATGGAATCCGTGATCACCAGCTCCTTCAGCTTGGAGCCGGCGATCCGCGACACGGCCCCGCCCGAGAGCACGCCGTGCGTGATGTAGGCGTAGACCTCGGTCGCGCCCTGCGCGAGGAGCGCGTCGGCCGCGTTGCAGAGCGTGCCGCCCGAGTCCACGATGTCGTCGACCAGGATGCAAGCAAGGCCTGCCACGTCGCCGATAATGTTCATCACCTCGGATTCGCCCGGCCGCTCGCGGCGCTTGTCGACGATCGCGAGCGGCGCGTCGATGCGCTTCGCGAGCGCGCGCGCCCGCACCACGCCGCCGACGTCGGGCGACACGACCACCTTGGGGCGGCCGTTCAACCGATCCTTGACGTCGCGCACCATCACGGGCGCGGAGAACAGGTTGTCGACCGGAATGTCGAAGAAGCCCTGGATCTGGCCCGCATGCAGGTCCAGCGTCAGTACCCGGTCGACGCCCGAATTGGTGATGAGGTTCGACACGAGCTTGGCCGAGATCGGCGTGCGGCCCGAGGTGCGCCGATCCTGGCGGGCATAGCCGAAATACGGGATCACGGCCGTCACGCGCCGTGCCGACGAACGCCGCAGCGCGTCCGCGATGATGAGCAGCTCCATCAGGTGATCGTTGGCCGGGAACGAGGTCGATTGGAGGACGAAGACGTCCTCGCCGCGCACGTTCTCCTGCAGCTCGACGAAGATCTCCATGTCGGCGAAACGCCGCACCTGGCATCGCGTCAGCGGCAGCCGCAGGTACTCCGCGATGTCCTCCGCGAGAGGCCGGTTGGAGTTGCCCGCAACAAGCTTCATCGTGGCTTTCACTAGGGACGGGTCGCGCCCGGCCAGACGGGCCGCGGGCGGCGTCCTATCATCGTCGAACAAGCGTCACAATAGAACCGCTCGCAGCTGCGGGATGGCGCGCTGGGGCAAGGGGCCGCTTTCCCGGCCGGCACGGCGGCTCTAAATCAGTGACATGAGTCGCATGGCCATGAACGACGTCCCGCCGGACATCCTCGACGACGAGCGCGACGATGAGGTCTTCGCCGAGGGCGATTCCGGCATCGAGCTCGACTTCCAAGCGAGCCCCTCCTCCGTCGAAGCCGGCGCGGGCGTGATACGCCGCGTGTGGGCGACGCTGCCCGGCGCGCCCGGCGTGTACCGCATGATCGATGGTCGCGGCGACGTCCTCTACGTCGGCAAGGCGAAGAACCTGAAGGCGCGGGTCGGCTCCTACGCGCGCGGCCAGGCGCCCTCGACGCGCATCACCCGCATGATCGCCGAGACGGCCGCGATGGAGTTCGTCACCACCGCGACCGAGACGGAGGCGCTGCTGCTCGAGGCGAACCTCATCAAGCAGCTGAAGCCGCGCTACAACGTCGTGATGCGGGACGACAAGTCTCTGCCCTACATCCTGGTGACGTCCGACCCGCCCGCGCCCCAGGTCGTGAAGCACCGCGGCGCGAGGACCCGCAAGGGAGCCTATTTCGGGCCTTTCGCCAGCGTCTGGGCCGTGAACCGCACCATCAACGCGCTGCAGCGCGCCTTCCTGCTGCGCTCCTGCTCGGACAGCTACTACGAGAACCGCACCCGTCCCTGCCTCCTATTCCAGATCAAGCGCTGCTCCGGTCCCTGTACGGGCGAGATCCCGCAGAGCGATTATGCGCTCCTGGCCGAGGAGGCGCGCGCGTTCCTGTCGGGCAAGTCGAGCGCCGTGAAGGAGCGGCTCGCGGGCGAGATGACCCGCGCGTCCGAGGATCTCGAATTCGAGCGCGCGGCGCGCTACCGCGACCGGCTGGCGGCGCTCTCCGCCGTGCAATCGACGCAGGGCATCAACACGCAGAACGTCGAGGAGGCGGACGTCTTCGCGATCGACGAGCAGGCCGGGCAGTTCTGCGTCGAGGTGTTCTTCTTCCGCAACCACCAGAACTGGGGCAACCG